>JAJZEL010000133.1 GCA_021828575.1 Pseudomonadota bacterium | reverse complement strand
ACCCCATGTTGTCCACGATGCTGGACACCTGCTCCCTGGGGATTTGCGCCCGTATCTCCTGTTCGACATCATCGAAGAGGTGAGCGGTTTCCTCCACCCGCGTTCCCACCTGGGCGCGCACATGGATTTTGATCTGCCCCCCGTCCACCGAAGGAAAGAAATTGCGCCCCAAAAACGGCACCAGCAGAAACGACAGCAATACCGCGGTCATGAAGCCGGCAATGAACCGCTTTTGATGGCGCATCGCAAGGCCCAACAGTTCGCGATATTGATCCCTGAGCGCCATGAACCTGCGGTCGAACCCCTTCTGGAAGCGCAGCAGCGGATGGGTAGGCTCGACCGGATGCGCTTCATGGGGTTTCAACAGAAAGTGGGCCACGGTCGGAACAAATGTTCGGGACAGCAGGAAGGACGCCACCAAGGCAAACACCACGGCCAGAGCCATAGGCACAAACAGGTAACGCGGCACTCCCGTCAGGAAAAACATCGGAATGAACACGATGCATACGCACAGCAGCGACACGAATGCCGGAATGACGATCTGCCGGGCGCCGTCCAGGATGGCCGTCCGGACGTCCTTTCCCTGCTCCAGATGCCAGTTGATGTTTTCAATGGTCACTGTGGCGTCGTCCACCAGAATCCCCACGGCCAGGGCCAGGCCACCCAGCGTCATGACGTTCAGCGTTTCCCCGATGGCCGACAGCGCCACGATGGACGACAGTATGGCCAATGGAATGGACGCCGAAATGATCACGGTCGAGCGCCAGCTTCCCAGAAAGAGCAGGATCATCAGGCTGGTTAACGCCGCAGCAATCACGCCTTCCCTGATCACACTGGATACCGCTGCACGCACGAACAGGGACTGGTCTCCGACGATTTCCATCCTGAGCGATCTGGGCATTCCGGTTTTAAGGCGCACCACCAGTTTCTTGATCCCCGAGATGATGTCCAGGGTTGAATTCGAACCGTTCTTGAGCACGGTCATCAACACCGAACGGGTGCCATCCACCCTGACGATGTTGATTTGAGGCGGAAACCCGTCACGCACATGCGCCACGTCACGCATGAAAATGGTCGCGCCCTTCACCTGCTTGATGGGCAGCTCATTGAGCTTCTGGTATTCGTTTGGACTGTCATTCAACTTGATGTTGTATTCAAACTTGCCGATTTTTTCGGTTCCGGCAGGGATGATGAGGTTTTGCAACGCCAGTGCATTGCTGATCTCGCCAGCAGATACGCCCTTGGATTGCATGGCCAGCGGGTCGAGGTCCACCTGGATCTGGCGCACCTTTCCTCCGTATGGCGAAGGCACGGCACTTCCGGGAACGGTGGACAATCGGGGGCGGATGAAATTCTGTCCCAGGTCAAACAGCTTTTCTTCTGGAATGTCCTTGCTGGACAACGCCAGTTGGAGGATGGGGACGGTTGCTGCGTTGTAGTTGAGGATGAGCGGGGGCGTGATTCCGGGAGGCAGTTGCTTTAATACCGTCTGGGAAATGGAGGCCACCTGGGCGGTCGCCGTGCGGATGTCCACGCCAGGTTGAAAGAAGATTTTGACGATGCCGTACGCGGGCAGGGATTGTGACTCGATGTGCTCGATGTCATTGACGGTGGAACTGAGGGTGCGTTCATAGATGTAGACCACACGACCGGCCATGTCATCCGGCTGCATGCCCGTATAGGTCCAGACGACGCTGATGACGGGAATGCGGATATCCGGAAAAATGTCTGTGGGCGTGCGCAGCGCGGCGAGTGATCCGAAAATGAGGATCAATATGGCCAGGACGGTGAAGGTGTACGGGCGCCGCAGCGCCAGCTTGACGAGCTCGTACATGCGATTTGACCCTTGAATGAGCACCCCCCCGGCAAGGGGGTGTTGCATCACTGCATTACATGATCAGAACAAGCTACCAGGCCCCGCCAATGGCACGAATCAGTCCGACACTCGCTAGCATCCGGTCAATCTCAATGCTCAACTCCACTTGTTCCGTGCGCAGCTTGACGTTTTCGGCATCGATGACTTCAAGGTAGCTCACGGCCCCCTCGCGGTAACGATTCATTGCCAGATTGTAAGTGCGTTGCGCGGCATTCACGGCCAGCGTTTGATGTTGGTTTTCCTCTCCCAGATAGTGCAACAGGGCGAGGTTGTCTTCCACTTCACGGAATGCTTTCAGCACCGTGATCCGGTACAGCGCAGCAGATTCTGCGGTCTTGGCCGTTGCCCCCTGCACCAGGGCCTCACGCAATCCCGCATCAAATATGTTGAAGAACGCCAGGGGGCCCAATGTCCAGAAGCTGTTGGGGGCCGTCATCAAGGCGCCCCCGCCGGAATTCTGAAACCCTCCCAGAGCGCCCAGTGAAATCGTCGGGAAAAATGCTGCACGGGCCACGCCAATCTCGGCGTTGGCCGCAGCTACCCTGCGCTCGGCCGCTGAAACGTCTGGGCGGCGTTCCACCACCTGGGAGGGCAGCGTGGCAGGAATATTCGGGTACACGGCATTCAACTCTCCCGGCGGAATTGAAAAACTTGAGGCCGATTGTCCCAACAACGCCGCAATGGCGTGCTCAGACAATGCGCGGCTGGCCATGACGCTCATCTGCTGCGCCCGGGTTTGTTCCAGCAGCGTCAGTGAACGCGCCACATCCAGACCGGACACGATCCCCTCGTCATGTCGGTGCTGCATCAACTCCAGCTCGCTCTGGTAGGCCTTGATGGAATCGGACAACAACTTGATCTCGGAATCGAAGCCCCGCAACTGAAAGTAGGTGGTGGCCAACTGCGCCTGAAGGCTCAGGCGCACCGATTCCACGTCGGCCTTGCTGGCTTCTGCCAGGGCGCTGGCCGAATTGATGGCACTGCGAATGTTGCCCCACAAGTCGATCTCGTAGTTGAACCCTGCTCCCAGCATCCTGTCGCCATAGACGTTGGGGAAATTGGGTCCTCTCAAAGGACGGTTGACGGATTGTCGATTGGTGCTCGATCCCCCAATGGCATTGATTTCCGGATACAGTCGCGAACTTTGTTCCGTGAGGTACGCATTGGCCGCATCATAACGGGCCAGCGCAGCGGCCAGCTCAAAGCTGTCTTTTTCCAGTTGCGTTTCCATCTGGTTGAGCAGGGGGTCCTGAAACACGGGCCACCACTCACCGCGACTGGACTGGTCTGCCGGTTTTGCCACGTGCCAGATGCCATCTTCCTTGAAGCTGTCCGTGACAGGCATGTCCGGGCGCTGGTAGTCAGGCGCCAGCGAGCAGCCCGCCAGAAGCAGGGCCCCGGCCACCAGGAGCGTCAGTCCTGCCCTGATGTTCATGGCTGCTTTCCGGCTTGCGCTGGGGGCGCTGCCGGCTTTTCGGCAGCGGCTTTTGGCGTACTGTTGCTGACCCTGACCAGATCGCCATCTTCAAGCGAGTCCGGGGGGCTGTCCACAATGCGGTCATTGGGCTCGATCCCTGACAGAACCTCCACTTCCACGCCAAAATCCCGCCCCAATTCGACTTTCTTGAGCTTGACGTGATTATCGCTCTCCACGACGGCCAGTTGCACGCCAGCACTGCGCAGGATCAGCGCGCTTGCCGGTACGCGCTGGATTGACGTGTTTTCTGGCAGGTCAAACTTGACCTCAGCATAGCTTCCGGGGGTCAACAAACCGTCCTTGTTGTTGACCGACAACTCAACCAGCAGGGTACCCGAGCCGCTGCTGATCGAACCCGAGGTGCGCGTCAGCACCGCTGCAAACTGCCGGTCCGTGTATTCGGGCACCGTCAGCGTGGCCTTGACCCCCACCTTGATCTGGTTGGAATAGCTTTGGGGAACGGGAACATACAGCCGCAGCGGATCGATGCTGGCCACGTTGAATAATTCGGTGCCTTTACCAGCGCTGATCAGGGCTCCGACGTCGGTCTTGCGGGCCGTGACGACGCCGTCAAAGGGCGCCACGACGCGCTTGAACTGTTCGAAAGCCTGAATGCGGCCCACGTTGGCCTTGGCGGCATCCACATCCGCCTTGCGTGCCTCGAGGTCTGCCGACTTCTCGTCCGAATCCTGTTGCGACACGGAATCCGTGGCCAGCAGGTTTTTCCAGCGTTTGGCCGTCACTTCGGCCAGGTTTTGCTTGGCCATGGCACTGACCAGGTCTGCCCGGGCCTGATCCAACTGGTGGTCCAGTTCAGGGGTATCGATGTCTGCCAGCAACTCGCCGGCTTTCACTTTCGCACCAATGTCGTGATACCAGCGCAGCAGGTACCCGTCCACCCGCGCAAGAATCGGCG
>JAJZEL010000147.1 GCA_021828575.1 Pseudomonadota bacterium | reverse complement strand
CTTGTGACGGGTGTGATGGCAGGTGTGTTGTTGTATCGCGGACTACTGCGCATTCCGGTTCGCTATTTCTTTACGGTGACGCGCGGGTTACTGCTGTTCATAGCGGCAGGCCTTTCAGCGCAGGCAGCGGGATTTCTCAATCAGGCGGGCTGGGTACCTGCGTTAGGCCAAGGCATCTGGAATACATCCCGATGGCTGGACCAGAACAGTCTGATGGGCCAGTTGATGCACATACTCGTGGGTTATATGGCTAAACCCACAGGCATTCAGGTTCTGTTTTATGGTGTGACCCTGCTGGGAATTCTGACCCTCATGTACCTTCCACAAAAACCGCGTAAGTCAGCACAGTAGAGGGTTACATGATCATAGCAAGCAAAGGTTTCCGGGCCTCAGGCAGGTCCGGAGGGGCTCTGGTCGGTCTGGCAATCCTTCTGGGCACCATTGGGCAAGTCTGGGCAGACGACGATTTCATCGTGTATTCGCCTCATGTGGTGGATGGTCAGTCGGAGATTGAAATGCGCGGCTTCACTTATAGCGATGCACGGCCAGCCTTCAACCAGACGGGGGCATTTGAGGTGTCGGTGGCCCATACGTTTACGTCCTGGTGGAAGGTGGAGTACTACGCGGGCGAATATAATCAGGGCCCCACCATCGGTACCCAATTCGCCGGTCAGGAACTGGAAAACACCTTTCAACTGGCGGATGCAGGTGAATACTGGGCCGATCCGGGGTTTCTGGTGTCCTATATTCATAGCACCATTCAGGGAATCCCGGATGGTGCAGAGTTTGGTCCTCTGTTCGAGAAGCAAGTGGGACGTGTCTTGCAGCGACTCAACGTGCTTTGGGACAAAAGCTTCTGGGGCCCGCAGATGGGGCGCTATGGTTTTCGTACCGCTTACAGTGCAGGCTACGCCATCACATCGACCATCGTGCCAGGTTTTGAAGCTTACGATCGACCGATAGACCATGCGCATCAGATTGGACCGGCATTTTCGGGTGAGCTGCATCTGGGGCACGGTGATGAGCTGGAATACAGTACGGCTTTGCTGTACGGCGTCAACTATGGCGCACCAGACAAAACTCTGGTGATGCGGATGGAATATGAATTCTTTTGATGGACCCTGTTTCTTCCTCCCCTGAGACCCGGCGCTTGCCCACCCTCGTGGTGGTGCTGGCCTGGGTCAGTTTTTTCAATGATGCGGCTTCAGACATGGTCATTCCATTGGTGCCATTATTGTTCGTCGGCAGCTATGGTGGTGGTGCATTGGCGTTGGGGTTGATGGAGGGTATGGCAGATACCGTGAGCAGTGTCATGCGTCTCTGGGCAGGTCGTTTGGCAGATCGTGGCGGATACAAGCGTGAAAAGCTGGTGTGGGGTGGGTACCTCCTGTCGAACATGGTTCGACCTGCGCTGGCACTGGCTGGGTCCTGGGCCCCCGCAATTCTGCTGCGCAGCCTTGATCGTGTGGGCAAGGGGTTACGCAGTGCTCCACGCGATGCGTTGCTGGCAGATGCCACAGACAACGCCATGCGGGCGCGAGCCTTCGGTTTTCAGCGTGCACTGGACAATGCAGGGGCCATGACAGGGGCGTTGGTGGCTGCCATTGTGTTGATGACGGAACACCTGTCCATACAGCAGATCATCCTGTGGTCTGCATTGCCCGGAGTGCTGGCCACCACTGTGGTTCTGGTGGGTGTACGCGACCACCGGGTGCAAAAAAACCATGCTCATGTTTCTCGGCCTGTCGGACAAAATGCCCTGGCAGGCTGGCGCGATCTTCCGTCGTTGGCGCATCGTTATCTGGGCATTCTGTTGTTGTTCAGCTTTGCCCGGGTGTCAGAAACATTTATCGTGTTGAGAGGCCATGAACTGGGAATGAGTGCCTCGATCCTGATGCTGCTCTGGGCGTCCCTGAGTTTCACCAAATCACTGGGTAGTCACTGGGGCGGCGTGCTGGCTGACCGGTTCTTGCGTTTTCATGTCCTGTGCCTGAGTTGGGGTGGGATGGGTGCGGGACTGCTTGGATTCGCCGGAGTATCCGGAATCTGGGGGCTGTGGGGAGTCACTGCCGCGTATGGCTTATTTGCCGGTCTGGGTGAAGGGATCGAACGAGCGCTCATGGGCGACTTGGCTCACGATGGGCAGCGAGGCACGGCCTACGGCTGGTACAACATGACCCTGGGTCTGGCTTCCGTGCCGGCAGGGCTGTTTTTTGGGGGGCTCTGGACCTGGGGGTCGGGGGCTTTGTGTTTTCTGGTCTGTGGAGGCTTGGCTCTGGTGAATACCCTGTTGCTGTACCTGTTGTCGCGTACTGCGACCAGAGAGGACAAGGCGTGCCGATCCTGACACTGACAGGTGCCTGCCTTGCCTATGGTCACCATGCCTTGCTGGATCATGCAGAGTTCATGGTGGACTGTGGTGAGCGAGTGGGACTCATTGGTCGCAATGGCAGTGGAAAAAGCTCGCTGCTGCGCATTCTGACGGGCGAAACCCCCATGGACGACGGGGTGCTCTGGCGGGCGCCCGGACTGCGGATGGGTCATGTACCGCAGGAGCCGCTCATGAATGACCAGGACACCGTATGGCAAGTGGTGTCCGAAGGGCTGGGCCTGGAAAACGAAGGCTGGGTGCCGGAACATAAGGTGGATGCCGTGCTTGGCCAGCTGGGGTTGAGCCCCGATGTGCGGGTGGGAGCCCTGTCCGGTGGCTGGAAAAAACGCGTGGCCCTGGCCCGCGCCCTGGTGGGTGAACCCGAGTTGCTGATACTGGACGAACCCACCAACCATCTGGATGTGGATTCCATACTTTGGCTGGAAGAATTACTGGTGGCGTTTCAGGGCAGTCTGGTGTTCGTGACCCATGACCGTCGTTTCCTTGATCGCGTGGCCACGTGCATCGTGGAACTGGACAGGGGCATCCTTACCGGGTTCGGAGCTTCGTTTTCGGAATACCAGCGTCGCAAGGTGGAACAACTGACGGCGGAGAGTGCTGCCCAGGCTCGTTTTGACAAGTTTTTGGCGCAGGAAGAAGTCTGGATACGCAAGGGAGTGGAAGCCCGGCGTACCCGCAATGAAGGTAGGGTGCGGCGGCTGGAATCACTGCGTGAACAGCGGGCTGTTCGGCGTGAACGGCTGGGGCAGGTACAGATGGCCCTGGAAGAGGGGGGGCGTTCAGGAGAACTGGTGGCCGAACTGTCACACGTGTCGCTGCGCTACGAAGACCAGACATTGGTGCAGGATTATTCCACCCGCATCATGCGCGGAGACAAGGTGGGGGTGATGGGCCCCAATGGGGCAGGCAAGACCAGCCTACTCAAGATGATTCTGGGCGACTTGCCTCCCGATACGGGCCATGTGCGCCTGGGTACACGTCTGTCCGTGGCTTATTTTGACCAACTGCGCGAACAGCTGGATCCCGAAGCCACTCTGGCCCAGACCATCAGCCTTGGGGGAGATTTCGTGGAGATCAACGGTACCCGAAAGCACGTGGTGGGTTACCTGGGGGATTTTCTTTTTCCGCCGGAACGTGTGCGAGCCAAGGTGAAATCCCTGTCAGGCGGGGAGCGTAACCGGCTATTGCTGGCACGGTTGTTTACCCGTCCGGCCAATGTGTTGGTGCTGGACGAGCCCACCAATGACCTGGACATGGATACGCTTGAATTGCTGGAAGAACTTCTGGCGGAATATAACGGCACGCTTTTCCTGGTGAGCCATGACCGTGCTTTCCTGGACCAAGTGGTGACACAGGTCATCGTACTGGATGGCAAGGGCGGTGTGACTGAAAATGCCGGCGGGTATAGCGACTGGATGCGCTATTGCGAGGGGCAGAAGGCTGTTTCCGAGCCCGAAATAAAAATGGCGTCCTCCAGTGCTTCTGGCAAGGATAACCGGGTACGGCAACGCCCGGAAAAAATGTCCTTCAAGGAAATGAAGGAACTGGAAGAACTGCCGGGTCTCATTGAATCCCTGGAATCCCGTCATGCGGTACTGACCGATCAACTGGCCGATCCGGGACTGTACAAGTCTGGTATGGATCGTGCCCGGGAGCTGCAGGCATCCTGTCAGGCAGTGGAACGAGAGCTGGAGGAAGCCATGTCTCGATGGGAAGCCCTCGAGCAAAAGCAGGCCAGGTTGAAGGGGAACACGGTATAATTATGGGTTCGGAGAGGTGGCAGAGTGGTCGAATGTACCTGACTCGAAATCAGGCGTAGGTGTATGCCTACCGTGGGTTCGAATCCCACCCTCTCCGCCAGTGGTGTGTCCATAGGCGTCCAACC
>JAJZEL010000234.1 GCA_021828575.1 Pseudomonadota bacterium | reverse complement strand
GCCACACTGAGATAGCGCTGCAACCAGTCCACCGCTGTTTCACCCAGAGGAACCAACCGTTCCTTGCTGCCTTTTCCCAGCGTGCGCACCACCCCGCTGTCCAGAGAGACCTGAGACATCAACAAACCCACCAGTTCGGAAACCCTGAGCCCTGTGGCGTAGAGCAATTCCAGCATGGCACGATCACGCAATCCCAAAGGCTCCTGAACATCAGGCGCTTCCAGAAGCTGTACCACCTGATGTTCGGACATGGTTTTTGGCAAGGATCTTGGCAAGCGGGGATATGACAAATGGAGAGTGGGATCCTCCCTGACACGCCCCTCCCGCAACTCGAGCCGATAGAACCGGCGCAAGGCGGATAGGGCGCGACTGGCTGTGCGGCTGCTGGCCTGACGTTCCGAATGCAGGCAGGCCAGCCATTGCTGCAAATGTACAGCGGTCACTTCGTGCAAGCCAAGTCCAGGAAAAGTTTTTTCCAGCCATACCCCGAACTGGGTCAAATCTTGTCTGTATCCAGTCAGGGTATTGGAGGACAGGCCATCCTCCAGCCACAGGCTGTCACTGAAGCGATCCAAAACCTCGCGCAAGTGTGAAACGGAGAACCTCAGCGGCCTGAAGAGCCGGATTCAGTCGTCCGCTGTGCCAGCTTTTCACGAATACGTGCCGATTTGCCGGAACGCTCGCGCAGATAATACAGCTTGGCTCGACGCACGGCACCACGACGCTTGATTTCGATACTGGAAATCATGGGAGACCAGGTCTGGAATGTCCGTTCCACCCCTTCACCGGAAGATACCTTGCGAACGATGAAAGAGGAGTTGAGCCCCCGATTGCGACGCGCGATGACGACACCTTCAAAAGCCTGAACACGCTTGCGTTCCCCTTCCACCACGTTGACATTCACCACCACGGTGTCACCGGGTGCAAAGTCGGGAATGGTTTTCCCCAAGCGGGCCATCTCTTCCTGTTCCAGTTGTTTGATCAGATCCACGATGCGACTCCTTTTATTCTCCGAGTTCCCGTTTGAACTCGTCCAACAGTTTTTGATCTTCCCTTGACAGCGGTTGGCGCGCCAACATGTCAGGTCTTTTTATCCAGGTCCTGCCCAACGACTGCTTCTTTCTCCAGCGCTCTATGTCCGCATGATGCCCGGACAAAAGCACGGGAGGTACTGCCATTCCTTCATACATCTCGGGACGGGTGTAATGCGGGGTATCCAGCAAGCCTTGCACGAATGATTCCTGTTGCACAGACTCGGCTTCCCCCACCACGCCGGGAAGCTGCCTCAGAACTGCATCCATCAACACCATGGCAGGCAGTTCGCCTCCCGACAACACATAGTCGCCTATGGACACCTCCTCATCCACTTCGCGTGCAAGAAGGCGTTCATCCACCCCTTCATAACGCCCGGCCAGCAACACCAGACCCCCGCCAGCCGCGTATTCCATCACCCGCTGATGCGCCAGAACCCGGCCCTGCGGGCTCAGGTACACCACCCTGGGCCGTTTCAGACCAAGGGCCTTCTGGCGCTCTCTTGCCTGCTCCAGGCACAGCGCCAGGGGACGTGCCAGCATGACCATTCCCGGACCACCCCCATAAGGACGGTCATCCACGGTGCGGTAATTGTCCGTGGCAAAATCCCGGGGGTTCCATGCCTGAAAATCCCACAAACCCTGCTCCAGAGCTCGCCTGGTGACACCATGCCGGGTCAGGGCTTCAAACATGGGAGGAAACAGGGTGACCACATCCAGAAGATAGGCCATCAGTCCTCCGTCTCCCAGACCACATCCACGCGCGCGTTCCCGAGATCTACCCCGAGAATGAACACCTCCACGAACGGGATGAGCGTCTGGACACCTGTTTCTGCCTGAACCACCATGACGGGATGGGGAGCCCCCGTATCCAGCATGTCATGAACGTGTCCCAGCAACAGACCTTTCTGGTTCACCACTTCTAGACCAATCAGATCGGCCTGGTAAAATTCACCTTCTGCCGCAGGGGGCAATGCCTCCCGTGGTATTACGATGTCTTGCCCGCGCAGCGCTTCAGCCAGCGCCCGGTCTTCAATGCCTTCCAGTTGCACCACCAGAGCGCTACCGTGAACTCGCCAGTCCAGCAGGCGGTAACTACCATAGTCGGGTGACCGACCTACCCACCACACGGGATAAGCGGCCAGCCCGTCCAGGGTTTCAGTGTAATGCTGCACCCGAAACCAGCCACGCACTCCATAGGGCGCCCCTATGCGCCCCATCACCACCCACTCAGGCAGAGACAACCCCGGCCCCCTTGGGGGCGCGCCGAATCAGTTTTTCCACGGCATCAGAGGCCTGTGCTCCACGGCCCTTCCAGAATTCCACACGTGCCAGATCAATGCGCAGCGCGTTGGGATCATCCTGGCGCATCGGGTTGTAGTAACCCAACCGTTCGATGAAACGGCCATCCCGGCGATTACGCGAATCGGCAACCACCACATTGTAGAAAGGGCGGTTACGGGCACCACCACGAGACAATCGGATCACAACCATGGTTTTCAACCTTTGATCAAAGGGGGCTTCGGGAACATCCCAACGCCGAAAAAGCCGGTCATTCTACTGAATTTTCCCAAAAAATTCAACGTGGCATCAGAACAGGGTCAGTGCTCAGGCACACTCAAAAGTTTTGTGGCTTCTGCCTGCAGGCTCCTGAACGCCTGCTCCCAGGCGCCCGGATGTGGCGTGGAGCGGGTTAGACGGAGCAGAACCGACTCCAGCTTTTTGTTGCGCTCAACCAGCCCCTCATAGTCCTCGGCACGCACGACCCTGACCAGCACATCCTGACAGATACCCACACAGGGACGGTCCACGTCGATCTTGCCACAACCGATGCACTGCCAGCCTTCATACACCTCCACCATGGCTCACCTCCATTCAGGCAGAACCTGTGGCTACAGGTCTGTGCGGATCTGCACACCAGGCACTCCAGGAACCCGGATACAGTCTTCCGCCCGGTAGACCGGCCCACTCCATGGCCAACAGGTTATGACAGGCAGTGACGCCAGAGCCACACTGGTGTACCACGTTTTCCGGCACACGCCCGGCCAGCAACTTCAGGAACTCGCGCCTGAGGATTTCAGGTGATTTGAACCGGCCATCCTCCTGCAGATTATCGCGAAAGGGTCGGTTGAGCGCGCCAGGAATGTGGCCACCCACGGGATCCAGCATTTCGTTTTCCCCTCTGAAACGATCGGCGGTCCGGGCATCCACGAAACAAATCGCAGGGTCATGCAACCGTGCCTGCACTTCCTCGGTCCCGGTCACGAGATGATCGCGACGCCTCCATACCTGCCTTGTCACCAGCGACTGCGGGAAGGGGTCACCGGTGACTGGATGACCACCGGCACACCAGAGAGGCCACCCTCCGTCCAGCACAACCACTTGGTCATGCCCAAACCAGCGAAGCATCCACCACAGCCGTGCCGCAAACATGCCGCCCGCATCGTCATAAGCCACGACGAGAGTGTGATGGTCGATATCCAGACGCTCGAGCGTGCTGGTAAATGCCTCGGGATCTGGTAATGGATGACGCCCCCTTTGGCCGCCTGGAGGGCCCGACAGGTCTCGGTCAAGATGTGCAAAGGCAGCGCCAGGAACGTGCCCCTGTGCATAAGCCCGTTCGCCCATGGCTGCATCCTGCAGACTGTGCCGACAATCCACTACCCGCCACTCCCTTAAATGAGCAGCCAGTTTTTCGGCAGATATCAATGGTGCCTGGTGCATCGACTGCGCTCTCCTTCAGCCTGTACGGGTCAACCTGCTGGCGCCAATTCCCGCGACAATCACCAAGGCCACTCCGGCCCACCCCCAGACCGATAGCCATTCCCTGAAAAACAGGATACCGAAGATGCTGGAAAAAACAATCGTGCTGTAAGCAAAATTGGCCACCAGCAGCGCCGACCCCATGCGGTAGGCCCGCGTCATGCAAAGCTGTCCTGCAGTGGCAGAAAACCCAAGCATGAGCAATATTCCCAGATGCCCAGGCGTCAGATGCGAAACAGAAGGCTCACGCGAAAAGGGTAACCAAGCCCCCAGCACAATCGTGGACAAGCCAGTGAAATAGAGAACAGTCCTCCATTCCGGCTCGCCTTCTCGCCCAAGGGTTCGCAAGAGAAAATAAGCCAGTCCGGCCCCAAACCCTGACAACAGCCCCACGAGAGCAGCAAAGCCTTCCCGGGCATCCATATGGGGACGCAGCACGAGCAGCACGCCGGCAAAACCAATAATCAAGGTAAAAATCAGAGATCTCCTCAGATTCTGCCTGGAAAACAGAACCAGCAGCAAGGCCAGAAAAAGGGGGGAGGTGTAGTTGAGCGTGACAGCCGTTGCCAGTGGTAACCGCGTCAGAGCATAGAAATAGAGCCAGAGGGATGTCAGCCCCACTGTGCTGCGTAACAAATGCAGTTTCCAGTGGGGGCTTGTCAAGGATTGTCGCTGACGTACCGCAATCAGCATCAGGGGAATCAGGCCAAACAGAGAGCGATAGAACACCAGTTCGGCAGGAGAGAAGTCAGTCGACCCCAATTTGACGCAGAGCCCCATCAGGGAAAAGCTCAGACTGGCAAGGAGCATCCAGGATGCCCCCAGCGCAGGCAACTTCAACACGTGCGACCGGTCTCAGTCAGTCTTGTGGAAAGTTGCCGACGAACAAACTCGTGGAAATGCAGCATGCCATCTTCCATGGGTGACTGGTAGGGACCTCCGTCATCCATGCCGCGCTTCATGAGCACCTTTCGGCCTTGAGACATGCGTTCACAGATTTCGTCGTCTTCCAGGGCTGTTTCAAAGTAAGCTTTTTGTTGCGCTTCCACGAAATCGCGCTCGAACAGGGCAATTTCTTCCGGATAGTAAAATTCGATCACGTTGGTGCACTTTTCAGGCCCATCAGGCCAGACTGTGCTGATGACCAGCACATGGGGATACCATTCCACCATGATATTGGGATACAACACCATCCATATGGCGCCATAGCGGGGGTGAATCCCCCTGCTGTATTCGCGGACCACCTGATGCCAGTGTTCGTAGACGGGAGAACCGGCCCTGTTTAGACCATCCTTGACTCCCACTGTCTGAACACTGAACCAGTCGCCAAACTCCCAGCGCAGGTCATCGCAGTTCACAAACCCGGACAGTCCCGGGTGAAAGGGAACCACATGGTAGTCCTCCAGATATACTTCTATGAAAGTTTTCCAGTTGAAGCGATGGTGAGCCGTCTTGACGGAGTCAAGCCAGTATCCATTGAAATTCAAGTCGTTGGCTGCATGGCAGCCGGCCAGTTCGTCAGCGATTTTCATCTCCCCATCGAACAACAGTCCATTCCATCGGTTCAGCGACGAGCGGTCCAGATCCAGGCATGGCTTGTCGGGAAAATGAGGGGCTCCTGCCAAGCGCCCCTGAAGGTCGTACGTCCAGCGGTGCAGGGGACAAACGATGTTGCGCGCATTGCCTTTGCCTTGAAGCATGATGGCCTGTCTGTGCCGGCAAACGTTGGACAGTAACTCAATGCTGGTGCCATTATTGACCAGTGCCTGACCGTGATCGCGCCAAGGCAGGCTGAAATAGTCACCTGCTGATGGCACCATGAGTTCATGCCCCACATAACGGGGGCCCGCCTCGAACAGTGCAGTTTCTTCAAGTGTGGCAATGCGGGGGTCGAAGTACCACTCTACAGGGAGCTGTGACGAAAAGGCCGACAGTTGTTTCAGGAAACCCAAATTGGCCATTTCTACACCCTCCTGGGAGCAAAGAATGCAGGGCTGCAATCCGCATCAAGTCCAGATGCTCAAACCCAAAAGGAATCGATTTTACCCCTCGGGCCCTACCCAGGCAAGCGAACCGACCGTTTTAATGTGCGGTGTTCAGCCCGCCGGAAGCCCCGTGTCCAAGCCAGCGCAGCAAAGCATTCTGTACTGGCAGGGCATTGCCAGCCCCAGGGTCATTGATCATGAGTACGAACGCCCGTTTTCTTCCTCGCGTGTCCAGGACATAACCGGCAATTCCGCTCACACCATCAATGGTTCCGGTTTTTACGTGGAAATGACCCATATTCACTTCGCCCGCCAGCCGATTGCGGGCTGTGCCATCCAGCCCAGCAATGGACAGTGAGGATTCAAACTCCGGTTGCCAAGGTCCTCTGGCTGCAGCCAAAAGCACCTGTAACAGGTGTTGCGCAGAGATCCTGGAATCTCGCGACAGACCGGCCCCATTGTCAATTTTCATTTCCCGGAAATCCATTCCCTGGGAGCGCAGGATTTTTTCGGTAGCCTGCGCACTGACCGATTCCGTCGCCGGAACACCTTGCCCAACCCCCAGATCAAGGAACAATGTCCTGGCCATGGTGTTGTTGCTGTACTTGTTGATCTCTGTGATCAGCACCCCAAGAGATCTGGACTCGTGGCAAACAAGCGTCGGAGCGCCTGCTGGTGCGAGCCCATTGCGGACCTGCCCCGTCCATTCACCTCCCACTTCTCGCCACATCTGGCGAAACAGCGACCCAATATAGGTTTGCTCCGACAATAAGCCAAGCCCCAATTCCTTAGCACCACAACCCGTTGGATAGAAGCCTGTCAGGGTCACTTTGCCCGTTTTTCCATCATCCCGGACCTGGATATCCAGATGAGATTTCCACTGAATGGGGCAAGGCCCTCCTTCCGGTTGCAATCGGTTTTCAATGATGATTTCTGGAAACGGGAAATCTGGTTGGACCATCACCCGCCCATCCCTCACGCTAAATGTAAGTATCATGGCCTTGAGGCCCACCTGCAGGGATGAGGGCTTGACGTTATAGGCCCGGAAGCCCTGATGATCAAAGGCATTTTCATCTGGCGACTCCACCTTGAACAGACTGTCGTCCAGCACCAGGTCGCCGTCGATCTTGCGTACTCCCTTCAGACGCAAAGCGCGCAGGACATCTTCCCAGTCTTCTCTGGTCAACCCGGGATCGCCCCCTCCGACCACGTAGAGCGGACCCGCCATAACCCCTTCCTGGTTTGGCCGCGATCCTTTCAACTCCGTTTCCCAAGTTTTGGCGGGACCAAAAGCCATTAAAGCAGAGTATGTGGTCACTATCTTCATGAGTGAAGCAGGGGAACGAGGAACTGTTTCATTCCACTGCCATTCGGGTGACAAGGCATCCATATCCTGGACCGCAAAAGACACGGACTCAAGCGGAATCGACTGACGTAGCAGCGCTTCCTTCAGCACCTCAGGCAATCCCGTCATGGTAGTGGCGTGAGCCAACCCCGAGCCGGTCAGCCAAAGCAAAACAAAGACGTTTTGCATCAATCGGATCATAGGGAATTTCACTACTCGCCTCTTGAAATGGGTCAAGGTTGCCCTTACACTGTTAGCACTCGCACTTGACGAGTGCTAACAATTTCCAACCACACTCTCACTTTCAGGAGAAATTTCGCATGAAAATTCGTCCCTTACATGACCGCGTGATTGTCCGGCGCCTTGAGGAAGAGCGCAAGACGGCGTCAGGCATCGTCATTCCCGACACCGCCACGGAAAAACCAGACCAGGGCGAAATTCTGGCTGTGGGCAAGGGAAAAGTGCTGGAAGATGGAACTGTACGCGCACTTGAAGTCAAAGTGGGCGACAAGGTGCTCTTCGGCAAATATTCCGGCCAAACCGTCAAGGTTCAGGGTGACGAACTGCTCGTGATGCGCGAAGAAGACATCATGGGTGTTGTGGAAGGCTGATTTCCCTTCACCTGACAACAGATTTAACGCCTAAAAATTCTCAGGAGCAAAACATGGCAGCTAAAGAAGTTCGTTTTCATGACAACGCCCGCTCACGCATGGTGGTAGGCGTCAATATCCTGGCCGATGCAGTCAAGGTCACACTGGGCCCCAAGGGCCGCAACGTGGTCCTTGAGCGCTCTTTCGGTGCCCCCACCATCACCAAGGACGGGGTGTCCGTTGCCAAGGAAATCGAGTTGAAGGACAAGTTTGAAAATATGGGCGCCCAGATGGTCAAGGAAGTGGCTTCCAAGACCTCCGATGTGGCAGGTGACGGCACGACCACTGCAACTGTGCTGGCCCAGGCCATTGTTCAGGAAGGCATGAAATTTGTTGCTGCCGGCATGAACCCCATGGACCTGAAGCGCGGTATCGATCGCGCCGTAATCGCCACGATCGAAGAACTGAAAAAGTTGTCCAAACCCTGTACCACCAGCACCGAAATCGCCCAGGTGGGCTCCATTTCAGCCAACTCTGACCACTCCATCGGAGAAATCATCTCCCAGGCCATGGACAAGGTGGGCAAGGAAGGTGTCATCACCGTTGAAGATGGCTCCGGTTTGCAAAACGAACTGGATGTAGTGGAAGGCATGCAGTTTGACCGTGGCTACCTGTCCCCCTATTTCGTCAACAATCCCGATCGACAGATCGCGTTGCTCGACGACCCATTCATTCTCCTGCACGACAAGAAAGTGTCCAACATCCGCGATCTGCTTCCCGTACTGGAGCAAGTTGCCAAAGCCGGCCGCCCCCTGCTGATCATTGCAGAAGATGTGGAAGGCGAGGCACTGGCTACCCTCGTGGTCAACAACATTCGCGGCATCCTGAAGACGACTGCCGTCAAGGCTCCCGGGTTTGGCGACCGCCGCAAGGCCATGCTGGAAGACATCGCTGTACTGACTGGCGGCACGGTGATTTCCGAAGAAGTGGGCCTTTCCCTCGAAAAAGCCACCTTGAACGACCTGGGTCGCGCCAAGCGTGTGGAAGTAGGCAAGGAAGACACCACCATCATTGATGGCGCTGGTGACGAAACCGCCATCAAGGGCCGGGTTGGTCAAATCCGCAAGCAGATCGAAGAAGCCACCAGCGATTACGATCGCGAAAAGCTTCAGGAACGCGTGGCCAAACTGGCTGGTGGCGTTGCGGTGATCAAGGTGGGCGCAGCCACGGAAGTGGAAATGAAGGAAAAGAAAGCTCGTGTGGAAGACGCCTTGCACGCCACGCGCGCCGCAGTGGAAGAAGGAATCGTTCCCGGTGGTGGTGTGGCCTTGCTGCGCGCCCGCGCAGCCCTCAAATCCCTCAAGGGCGGCAATGCCGACCAGGACGCCGGCATCAAGATCGTGTCGCGCGCCATTGAGGAGCCTCTGCGCCAGATCGTGGCCAACTGTGGTGACGAAGCCTCTGTTGTGGTCAACAAGGTTCTGGAAGGCAATGGCAACTTTGGTTACAACGCCCAAACCGGTGAGTATGGCGATCTGGTAGCCATGGGTGTGGTTGATCCCACCAAGGTGACCCGTTCAGCCCTACAGAATGCGGCCAGTATCGCTGGCCTCATGCTGACCACTGCCTGTATGGTTGCCGAGCTGCCCAAGGAAGAGCCTGCCATGCCTGCGGGTGGTATGGGTGGCATGGGCGGCATGGATATGTAAGCTGGCTTCCAGCCGTTGTTTCCTGAAAGCCCGGGGGACCCCGGGCTTTTTTTGCCAATTCCCGTCTTCCCCATTGACCTTTACTCAATAAACTGATATTAATCTACCGAAATCGTTACATTTAGTAACAACCGGATGCAAGCATCCTCCTTTTTTGTTGTTGACGAGCGTTTGTTTTGCCCCCTGAACCTCGTTTACCCCCGGTGCCCCCGGGGGTTTTTTTGATCAGCCTGCCGCGATCCCCTATACTTCGACGCTGTACGTCATCATTTTTCAAGCAGGGACCCCATGACTGAAAAAACCTGGTCCGGCCGTTTTTCGACGCCCATTGCCGAATCGGTTAAAACCTATACCGCTTCCATTCCTTTTGACCACCGTCTGGCCGAGTTCGATATCCAGGGGTCTCTGGCACATGCCCAGATGCTCTGTGAAACCGGGCTGATTACCCTAGACGATCTGGGCGCCATCCAGTCCGGCATGGACACCCTTCTTCATGAAGTCCGGGGCGGCTGTTTTCCCTGGTCACTGGATGATGAGGATGTTCACCTCAACATCGAACGGCGCCTGACCGCCCTGGTAGGTGATGCCGGAAAAAAACTGCATACGGCACGCTCCAGAAACGACCAAGTGGCTACGGACATCCGACTCTGGCTGAGACATGAAATCGACCGCATCGATGGTGCCCTCGAGCGGGTTCAACTGGCCCTGCTTGACCTGGCCGACGCCCACGCTGGCACCGTCATGCCTGGATTCACCCACCTGCAGGTGGCACAGCCCGTGACCTTTGGTCACCACATGATGGCCTACTTTGAAATGTTCTCCCGTGACCGGGAACGACTCAAGGATACTCGCTCCCGAGTCAATCGTTTACCCTTGGGAGCTGCAGCGCTCGCCGGAACGAGTTACCCCATCAACCGGGAACGGGTGGCCGAATTGCTGGCTTTTGACGGTCTTTGCATGAACTCCCTGGACGCCGTGTCCGATCGGGATTTCGCCATTGAATTCTGTGCGGCGGCTGCACTGATCATGACGCACGTATCCCGGATGTCCGAGGAGTTCATCCTCTGGATGAATCCGCGTTTCAACTTTTTGCGCATTGGTGATGCCTACTGCACTGGTTCTTCCATCATGCCCCAAAAGCGCAACCCGGATGTTCCGGAGTTGGCACGGGGCAAAACAGGTCGCGTCACCGGACACCTGATGGGCCTTCTGACCCTGATGAAAAGCCAGCCACTGGCATACAACAAGGATAACCAGGAGGACAAAGAACCCTTGTTCGATACGGCAGACACCCTGAACAATACACTTTCCATACTGGCAGAAATGCTGCACGACGTGCATCCCAACCTTGAGAGCATGCGCCGGGCTGCGTTGGAAGGCTTTTCAACGGCAACGGATCTGGCAGATTATCTTGTGTACAAGGGCTTGCCATTCCGCGACGCTCATGAAGTGGTTGCGCAAGCCGTCCGACTTGCCGAAAATCGCCAGTGCGACCTGTCAGACCTTTCGCTGGACACCTTAAAAACCTTCTCCAGCCTGATTGCCGATGATGTACACCAAGTGTTGACCCTGGAAGGGTCCTTGGCCAGCAGAAACCTGCCTGGTGGAACAGCTCCTGAGCAGGTAAAAAAAGCAGCCAAAAAGGCCAGGCTCACTCTCCAGCGCTGAGATGCCCTGATTTTGGCGTCTGTTCCCGGCATATCTTCCGGGTTTCCGGGCCGGACAAACGCTCACCGAACAGGATGCAGTGGTAAATTCGCTGGCTTTTTCGTTGACAGTACACACAAGTGTGACACACGCCAAAGGGTGGACCTTCCCTCTGGGCCTGCACCTCGTAAAGAATGGCCCTCAACACGGAAACACTGTAGCGAACACGGTTGGCGCTCACATCCCTCGAAGCCACCTGCCAAAGCTCCGTGGGGTTGGCCTGCCCCAGGAATGCTTCGCCCAAGGAGCTCAAGCGCAACCTGACCACCCGCTTGTCCACCTCGTCCTGATACCGTTCAATCAGCCCCCGACGATCCAGAAGAAGCAGACTTTGGGAAATAGTGCCTTTGGTTAACCCCAGATACTCCGCCAGCGCTTGCGGTGTATTGCTGAAGCGATTGACCTGATCCAGAAACATCAGGGCCTGCATATGAACAGGCATCAGCCCCGCTTCAGCTCCGACACGTCTGAACTCAGCGCGCATAAGGCTTGCAAGGCGATCCACGAGGTCGAGCAACGCCACCGGACTTTTCAACATGAGCGGATAATATCGAATCGAAACCACCAAGTCAATGAACTGCTTATCGTTTTTTTAAGTATTGAATCGATACTTTATGATCACTATCATGATGAAAATCGAGAGTTTTTTACCAAAATAGGGTTTTATTTTGCTCGTCAAGTGGTTTTTCAAAGCCCCGCGAAATTCACTTGCAACTCACTGAAACCCTTATGGCAAGCCATTCTCGGGGAATTATTCCATTTTCCACGCCGTACGCAGCCCGCACATTCCCTGTGGTAGACTTTTTATCCATGAAACTACGATATTTTTTCCGGTTTTTCTCAAAAGCCATTCTGTTGATCGCTCTTGCAGGCTGTGGACTCAAGGGTCCCCTATTCTTGCCGCAAAGCCAGCCTCCTGCTGCCAACACACCAAAATCCGGCAATCCGGCCACACCTAACCCCTCCAAGACCCCTCCAGCACCATGAGCGACCTCTTTCTCCCCCCGTTTCTGGATCGACGTGCCAGTGAACTTCACATGGAATCCACGCCCCTTGCAGCCATAGCAAAGAAATTCGGGACCCCTTGCTATGCATATTCCAGCAGTGCCATCACCGAGGCTTACGAAGAGTTTCGCAGGGCTTTCTCGACCCGGCCCGCACTGATCTGCTATGCCGTAAAAGCCAATGGCAACCTGTCCATTCTCCGCTTGCTTTCCAGATTGGGCGCCGGTTTCGACATTGTTTCAGCGGGCGAACTGCACCGCGTGCTCCGGGCTGGCGGACTGGCATCACGTATAGTGTTTTCCGGTGTTGGAAAGTCGTGTGATGACATGGCCTACGCCCTGAAAGCCGGAGTGCGATGCTTCAATGTGGAATCCGAGCCTGAGCTCAGGCGCCTTTCGGACATCGCCCAGTCACTCGGGGTTACCGCCCCGGTTTCACTTCGGGTAAATCCGGATGTGGACCCCAAAACCCACCCCTACATTGCCACCGGCCTCAAGGAAAGCAAGTTTGGGATTGCCCATGATGGCGCGCTCGATCTTTACCTGGAGGCTGCCCGGTTGCCCGGTCTCAAGGTGACAGGTATCGACTGCCACATTGGTTCACAGATCACCGAGCTTTCTCCTTTCCTGTCCGCTCTGGACCGCATCCTGCTGCTTGTGGAACGCCTGAAAAACCAGGGCATCCAACTGGGCCATCTGGACCTGGGAGGCGGCCTGGGCATCCGTTACCGCCATGAACAGCCCATCTCCCTAGCTGAATACGCCCGTGAAATCTGCAGCCGCCTGGATCACTTTGACGGCGAGCTCATCCTTGAGCCTGGCAGACGCCTTGTGGGCAACAGTGGGGTTCTTCTCACACGGGTCGAATACATCAAGCGTACGCCAGGACGCTCTTTTGCCATTGTAGATGCCGCCATGAACGACCTCGTCCGCCCCGCCTTGTATGACGCATGGCACGAAATACTGCCAGTGTGCAGTCCAGCAACGACGGGACCGTCAGAGCTTTTCGACGTTGTGGGACCAGTCTGCGAGACTGGCGATATTCTCGGCAGGGACAGAACCCTGGCGCTTGCCCAAGGCGACTTGCTGTGCATCCTCTCTGCGGGCGCCTATGCCGCATCCATGGGCTCCAATTACAACGCGAGACCCCGCCCGCCGGAAGTTCTGGTTGAGGGCAACGAAACCCGGTTGATCAGACGGCGTGAAACCCTGGATGAATTATCCGATCTCGAATGGCCGATAGACTGAACAGCAAAAAAAGAAAATTTATCATTATCAGTATCGAATCGATACTTTTAACGAATGGTACTGTCAAAATAATCCCCCTTGTTTGCGACAAATCACGCCTCACTGCCTGTTTCTGAAATAGAATCCGCTCACCAAGAGAACGCTTGTAGTGCAGGAGTCCTCTGTGTGGGTTCATCGTGAAGTGAGCGATTGTCCCGCTTTTGGTAGTGCCTCAGCACGAACGAAATGGAATAGCGCATCACCTGTTCACACTTGAAAGGAGCCAATATGGTAGCCGCAAAGAAGAAAACCACTGCAGCCAAACCGGCCGCAGCCAAGAAACCTGCAGCGAAGAAAGCTGCAGCCCCCAAGAAGGTAGCCGCCAAGAAACCTGCAGCAAAGAAGGCCGCAGCCCCCAAGAAAGTCGCTGCCAAGAAACCTGCAGCGAAGAAAGCCGCCGCCAAGAAACCTGCCGTGAAGAAGGCTGCAGCCAAGAAACCCGCAGCGAAGAAGGCCGCAGCCACCAAGAAGGTAGCCGCCAAGAAACCTGCAGCGAAGAAGGCCGCAGCCCCCAAGAAGGTAGCCGCCAAGAAACCTGCAGCAAAGAAGGCCGCAGCCCCCAAGAAGGTAGCTGCCAAGAAGCCTGCAGCGAAGAAGGCCGCAGCCCCCAAGAAAGTCGCTGCCAAGAAGCCTGCAGCGAAGAAGGCCGCAGCTCCCAAGAAGCCTGTTGCCAAAAAGGTAGCCGCCAAGAAGCCTGCTGTTGCTTCGGTAGCCAAGCCCGCTTCTCCGGCACCCGCTCCTGTGACGCCGTCCCCGGTCATCCAGACCCCCTTGATCAAACCCATGTTTTGATCAGGAACGCTCGTCCCTACACCGGAACCCCTGATAGGGTTCCGGTGTTTTTCACTTTGGGACAACCACCTGTTCCATCCTCATTTCCAGAGTGTCCGTTTTTTCCTGTAGTCGTTCCGTTTCACCATGACGGTCAAAGTAGCGGGGACGCGGTATCATGGCGGCCAGTCGAGCCGACTGCTCCAATGTCAAGGATGCTACGGATTCGCCGTAGTAGTGTCTGGATGCCGCCTGACAACCGAAAAGCCCCCCTTCGCCCCATTCAATGACATTAAGGTACACCTCGAGAATCCTGCGCTTGCCCCAAGTACTTTCCAGCATGAGGGTGATGATGGCTTCCTGCATCTTGCGCAGCAAACTGCGATGCCCGGAAAGGAACAGGTTCTTGGCCAGCTGCTGCGTAATTGTGGAACCGCCCATCACGGGTTTGCGCCGCTTCACATCCCGTTCAAATGCATGCCGCATGCTGTCCCAGTCAAAACCGTGATGAGTCGTGAACGTGGAATCTTCTGCTGCCACCACGGCGCGTTTAAGGTTGCCCGGAATGTGATCGTAAGTCACCCACGGGTGGGGCTGAATGGCGTGATGCTGTTCCTCCGCCCGAATTCGCATGAAAGAAGTACTTTCAGGATTATGATTTCGCCACCAGAGCACCTGTGTAAACAGCCACAGTTCCCAGAGCAGGCCTAGCAGCAACCCCCAGCGAAAAACCAGCGCAACCCAGTGTAGAAGGTGGCGCCAGAAAGTCATTTCATTTCCATCCGAAGGCGTTGAAGAACAAGCCCCGTTGGGGGAAATACTCCACGCCACACATAAAAGGACTCAGCCGCCTGCTCCACCAACATGCCTAACCCGTCAGCGCATCTCAAGGCTCCGTGTGCTCTGGCCATCGCAAGAAAAGAGGTTTCGCCCTCCTTGCCATACATCATGTCGTAAACCAAAAGGGCCGCACCGAATGCTGCAGGTGGCACTTGGGGAAGTTCATTCCCGAGACTGCTGGAAGTGGCATTGATGACAATGTCGAAGGGCTCCCGGCCTACCCCTTCCAGTTCCCGTACTTCACATTGCGTGGTTTTTCCGGTGACCTCCTTCATGCGTGTAAGTACATCGTGGCAAAGCGCCTGAGCACGAGTCACGGTGCGATTTGCCAACAGAACACGTTGTGGTTTTTGTTCCAGAAGAGGCATGAGCACACCTCGAGCTGCCCCGCCAGCCCCGATCAGAAGGATCCGGCTGCCTTCAAGCGGCAGGCCGAGGTTTTGCGTCAGATCCCGGACCAGTCCCACACCATCCGTGTTATCGGCATAGATCCCGGTTTTGTCGAACAACAGGGTATTCGCAGCCCCAGCGACTCGGGCACGATCAGACGCCCTGTCTGCCATGTGAAAGGCCCGCTCCTTGAAAGGGAGCGTCACGTTAAGACCCTGCCCACCCTCTTGACGAAAGCGGTTCACCTCCATTTCAAATGCCTCCACGGCGGGAGCCAATCGGCCATACAGCAGTTGCTGGCAGGTCAGTTCGGCAAAAAGGGCATGGATGAAAGGTGAACGGCTATGAGCCACAGGCTGGCCAACCACGGCGTAGCGGTCAGGCGACGAGGTATTCAGTTCTGCCTCCAGGGCAACCCGGAAAAACGCCAGCCGTTCAGGTGATTGCGATGGCCATGGGCGTCGCGATCGCCCTCGAACCCGTGCAGCACGTTATAGCATCCGCCAAAACCGGCTGCCGATGCTGCAGCGGCCGCTGCATGCGAACGAGCGCCAGACCTGCACATGAACAGCAGTAAGGCATCATCGGGAACGGCTTCCCGCAACTGATGAATGAAATCAGGATTCTGGGCATGGGCCGGATAACCTTGCCATTCGATGTGCAAGGCTCCCGGAACCCCACCCACCCAGTCCAGCTCTGCCTGCGTACGCACATCCACCAGCACGGCCGCCCCCGACTCCTTAAGAATGTCGTGTGCCTCCACGGGTGTCAGGGCACCATCGTAAGGCAACCCGGAATCTATAGCCCGTTGCTGGGCCAGCTTGAGAATTTCGGAAATTTTTGACATGGCCATGGGCAACA
Organism: Pseudomonadota bacterium; assembly: GCA_021828575.1. GTDB lineage: Bacteria > Pseudomonadota > Gammaproteobacteria > Burkholderiales > Ferrovaceae > JAJZEL01. The sequence goes on along the minus strand of JAJZEL010000234.1, from coordinate 755 downwards.
TGGAAAACAAGGGGGCATTGTACCTCCCCAGTGATCGTCGCACCGGATTTCTCCATCACCACAATCGCACTCATTTTGTGCGTTTTTTTGCGGTTCGTTTCAAATTGGTGCGAACCCGCGAAACATGTTGACTCATGCACGCTTGTGGCACAATGAGAAATGGTCATGGTCAGTATTGGCACGTAACCTGCTTGTTTTCCGTCTGAACCTTATTGATCTTAAACCGGATGGCAAGGCCCCCCATGCCTTGCCATCCACCGCGAATGCTTCGTGTAAAAAACAGGAGAGAAGAAATGGCTGTTGAGAACGTCATGCAGATGATCAAGGAAAACGAAGTCAAATTCGTGGACCTCCGCTTCACCGATACCCGAGGAAAAGAGCAGCACGTATCGGTTCCTGCCACCGCCTTTGGCACGGAAAAATTCACCGAAGGCCATGCATTCGATGGATCATCCATTGCCGGCTGGAAAGGAATTGAGGCTTCTGACATGCTGCTGATGCCGGATCCTTCCACCGCAAACATGGATCCGTTCACTGACGAGTCTACCCTGATCATCACTTGCGACGTCATTGAACCCTCCAACGGCAAGGGTTATGACCGGGACCCCCGCTCTCTGGCTCGCCGCGCCGAAGCCTACCTCAAGTCCAGCGGCATTGGCGATGCTGCCTATTTTGGCCCCGAGCCCGAGTTTTTCATTTTTGATTCCGTCACCTGGAATGTGGACATGTCCGGTTGTGGAGTGAAAATCAACTCC
>JAJZEL010000240.1 GCA_021828575.1 Pseudomonadota bacterium | reverse complement strand
GGATAGTCGCTACCCGCAGCTCGATATCGAGCGGGCCGAATTTCTTGAACTTGATTTTTCCATCCTGCGGCTTGCGGCGTTCAGAAATATCCAGATCGCACATGATCTTCAAACGCGCCGCAAGCGCAGAACGGTAGCTTGCCGGTACCTGAATATACGGGCTGAGCGATCCATCCTTGCGGAAACGGATCTCGGTTTTTGCCTTGCCAGGATAGGGAGCCTTCGGCGGGTTCCGTCAGTCCTGCCAGGATGCGCAGCAGGCTGGTCTTGCCAGCACCATTGGCCCCAGCAATCTGGAGCCAGTGGCCCGGGCGGAGGTCAAAGCTCAGGTCCTGAAAGAGAACCCGCTCACCCCGTTGGCAAGTCAGGTGGGAAACGGACAACATATCATGGCATTCTAGCAGGAACCGTCTTCCGCTAGCGGTTCGAGCGGGAAAATGCGTAATCGCTGGCAAGATGGACCAATGCCCGCACACCCACTGGAAGAGCCGTTTCATCTACCACGAAATGGGCCGAGTGGTTGGGAGCAGCCTGACGCGGGTCCATGGCATCCGGGGTGATGCCCAGGAAAATGAAAAGACCGGGGATTTTTTCCTGATAGCGTGAAAAATCTTCAGCGCCCGTGATTTTTCTGGAAAGGAACACCCCATCGTGGCCAGCCACGCGCTGGAGTGTGGGCAACATGGACTCGGTGAGGATTTCGTGGTTGCTGGTGACGGGATAACCCCGGTCAATGCGTACCTGTGCCGTGGCCCCGGCACTTTCCGCCACCTTTTCTGCGGTGCGGCGCACACGTTCGGCCAGTTCCTGGCGCATGTCTTCGTCAAAGGTTCTGAGTGTGCCCAGCAGTTCCACTTCTTCGGGAATGATGTTGTCCCGAAGTCCCCCCTGGATTCGTCCCAGGGTCAGGATCACGGGCTCGCGGGTGACGTCCAGCTGACGACTGGGAATGGTTTGCAGGGCCAGCACTACCTGGGCGGCCACCACGATGGGGTCGACCCCTTGCCAGGGCATACCCCCATGCGCTTGTCGTCCCCTGATGAGGATATGCAACGTATCGGAACTGGCCATGACCGGGCCGGGGCGGTAGCCCAGCATGCCACTTTTCATGCCGGCAAACACGTGCAGGCCAAAAATCACCTCTGGGGCTGGATTTTCCAGCACGCCTTGGCGAATCATGAGATCGGCCCCCCCTTCCTCGCCCGCTGGCGGACCTTCTTCAGCAGGCTGAAAAATGAATTTTACCGTGCCCGGCCATGAGGACTGGAATCTGGTCAGCACACTGGCCACGGTCATGAGGATGGCCGTATGGCAATCGTGTCCGCAGGCATGCATGACGGCGACCTCACGGCCCTCGAAATGCGCTTTCGCATGTGAGGCAAAAGGCAGTCCGGTGGCCTCGGCAACAGGCAGAGCATCCATGTCGGCCCGCAAGGCGATGACCGGACCTGGAAGCGCGCCCCGGAAGATCCCCACCACGCCGGTATGGGCAATCCCGGTGGTGACGTCCATGCCCAGGTGGCGCAGGTGCTTGGCCACGATTTCTGCCGTGCGGAACTCCCGGTTGGAGAGTTCGGGGTGCTGGTGGAAATCGCGGCGCCAGGCGACGAGGTCTGGTGCAAGTTCCGTGGCGCGTTTGTCCATCAAAGCCTGGAGTTCATCGGGGGTTATGGTCATGGTAAGCCGGACTGAAAGTTTTTTTTGACATCCCAATTATAATGGACCCCCTATGTGGAATAAAATTGCACTTTTGGGTACGGGGCTGATGGGTGCTCCCATGGCGGATCGCCTGCTGGCCGCCGGAATGCCCCTGACAGTCTGGAACAGAACGCCACAAAAGGCCAATGCCCTGCTTGCGCGCGGCGCGCAGTGGGCCGTGAGCCCAGCGGAGGCGGTTTCAGGGGCTCAGGTTGTGGTCACCATGCTGGCCGATGGCCCTGCGGTGCGCGAAGTCCTGACAAACGGTGGTGTGGCGCGGGCCATGGAAGCAGGGGCGCTGTTCGTTGACATGAGTTCCATACCGCCTGAAATGGCGCGGGAACATGCGAAAATACTGACGTCCAGAACCGTTGAGGCCTTGGACGCACCAGTGTCTGGGGGGGTGGTGGGAGCTGAAAATGGCACCCTGGCCATCATGGCGGGAGGCACACCAGAAGCGTTTCATCGCGCGCAACCGCTGTTTGTTGCCCTGGGCAAGGCCACCCATGTGGGTCCCGCAGGTTCAGGCGCCCTGGCAAAACTGGCCAACCAGATGATCGTCGGGGTCACGATCGGGGCTGTGGCAGAAGCACTGCTGTTGATGGCGGCTGGTGGGGCTGATCCCGCTGCCGTGCGGGACGCCATTCGCGGGGGGTTTGCCGAAAGCCGGGTGCTGGAGCTTCATGGGGCCCGCATGCTGGAAAGGAATTTTGTGCCGGGAGGGCGTTCGGCAACCCAGTTGAAGGATCTGGAATCAGCCTTGAATACGGCAGCATTGGTAGGGGTTGAACTGCCCCTGACTCTGCGTTCGACCCAGTTGTACCGGGATTTTGTCCGCCAGGGAGGGGGTGATCTGGACCATAGCGCATTGCTGCTAGCTTTAGAAAAGACCAACCCCTTGGCAGAACACTGAAATTGTGACCTTGATAACGGAGATAGCCTCTTATGGAAACCCAGAACACGTCCGTCACCACGGAAACCACCTCCACACTGTCTGGCGGTCAGATCGTGGCCAAAATGCTGAAACAGGAAGGAGTGAAGCATGTCTTCACCATTTCCGGTGGCCACATCATTGACATCTACAACGGTTGTCTGGATGAAGGCATACGCATCGTGGACGTGCGTCATGAGCAGGTGGCGGCCCATGCGGCCGATGCTGCTGCCCGCATCACGGGGGGGATCGGTTGTGCCGTGGTAACGGCTGGTCCCGGGACCACGGATGCGGTCACGGGCGTGGCCAATGCATTCCGGGCTGAAAGCCCCATGCTTCTTCTTGGTGGTGGCGGACCTCTCAAGCAATACCGCATGGGTGCATTGCAGGATCTGCCTCACGTGCCCATGATGACTCCGATCACCAAGTTTGCGTCCACAGTCATGACCACGGAGCGGTGTGCCGAAATGATGGGGCAGGCCATTCGGGAAATGTTTAACGGGGCCCCCGGTCCTGGTTTTCTGGAAATTCCCCATGACGTGCTGGACAGTCGCGTGGATGTTTCGAAAGTCAGGGTTCCCAAAAACTTTCGTGTGAAAGGCGAGTTCATTGGTGACCCCAACGAAATCGCCCGTGCGGCAGAAGCACTGGCCAAGGCAGAGCGTCCGGTGGCCCTGTTCGGCACCCAGGCGCGCACATGTCGTGCACACGATGCCATGGACCGTTTCGCACGGCATTTCAACATGCCCGTTTTCGTGAACGGTGCTGCCCGCGGTTCACTGCCTCGCAATCATCCTTATAGCTTCATGCCATCACGCAAGACAGCGTTTGAACAAGCCGACGTGATCTTTCTGGTAGGCACGCCGCTGGATTTCCGCATGGGTTATGGTCGCCGGCTCAATCCCAAGGCTACCGTCATCATTCTGGACATGGATTACCGGAACGTGGGATACAACCGCGATTTCGACATCGGATTGGTGGGCAACATCAGGGCCATCCTGAACGCCATGTGCGAAGCATCACAGGGCGATGTGGCCCGGCGCCACGATTCTTTCCTCAAGTTGTTGCGCGAGGAAGAGACCAAGACGGTGGACAAGAACAAGGCCATCATCGAGGCCAATGCCATGCCAATCCATCCAGTACGCCTCTGCCATGAAATCAACGAATTTCTGCTTGAGGATACGGTATACATTGGCGATGGCGGTGATATCGTCACCTTCTCGGGTTCCATCGTACGCCCTCACAAGCCGGGAGGCTGGATGGATCCCGGCCCACTGGGCACTCTGGGGGTGGGAAGCGGGTTTGCCCTGGCTTCCCGGTTGCTGCAACCCGAGCGGGATGTGGTGGTTCTGTTTGGAGACGGGTCATTTGGTCTGACCGGATTTGATTTTGAAACCATGGTGCGCAACAAGCTGCCTTTTGTGGGCGTGATCGGCAACAATGCCTCCTGGAACCAGATCCGTTACGGGCAGGCGCGCAAATACGGCGCCGAGCGTGGCGACGTGGGCAATATTCTCGATGATGTGCGCTTCGACAAATTTGCCGAAGCCATGGGCGGGTTTGGCATTCGTGTCACCGAACCCGACCAGATCCGGCCAGCACTGGAAAAGGCGCGCGATTCCGGCAAGCCAGCCCTGGTGGATGTGGTCATCGACCGTGAGAAGTATTCCAGCGG
>JAJZEL010000164.1 GCA_021828575.1 Pseudomonadota bacterium | reverse complement strand
GTCACGGGATGTTGACCACCGGCGTGCCCAGAAACGCACACTCGCGGATGCCTACGCTGGAATTTCCCACGAGACAGGCGCATTGATGCAGCAAACGCAGAAACAGGGTGCCTTCCAGATTCTGCACAAAATGGACCGAAGGGGCGCCGCCTGCGGTGCGAAACATCTGAATTGCCCGGGTTGCAGCATCTGCGCCAGCGTCGACGTTGGGCCAGAACATCAACGTGGGCAGGCCAACGTGAGCAACAACATCCATGGTCATGGCCATCTGTGCAAAACTTTGCTCATGCCGATCTGTTTCGGGGTGCTGTAATACCACAATGAAATCCTGGTCCAGGGACAGGTCGGCAACCCCCTGCTGGTGGAGCGCTTGCTGGACATGCGCGAGCGGGAGGGTGAGCGCCTCGCGCGCCAGATCGATGGAAGGACATCCCGTGACATGGATTGCGTTGCGCTTTCCGCCCATACGCTCCACCCGCGTGGCCGCATGCACATTGGACACCAGATGAAAATCGGCCAGCTGGGTTACCGCGTTCCTGACCTTGTCATCAATGTTGCCGGTGATCTCTCCCCCCTGGACATGAATGAGGGGTATGCCCAGATAGGAACAGGCCACCGCCGTACCCAGGGTTTCATAACGATCTGCTATGGTGAATACCATATCCGGGTTGATTCTGTTCAGCGCCTGGGCAGTCGCCTGGATCGTATTGGCCGTGGTGAGGGCCATGTTGATGGGCTCGTTGCCCTCCACATAGGTAAACAGCTCCTCGGTGACGTTGAAACCATCAGCACGAATCAAATCCACAATCCGGCCATAACGATCCAGCAGTGCCGAACCCGAGCAGAAAATTTCCAGATCAATGAAGGGAAACTGCGCGATATGCTCCAGCGCGGTTCGGATGCGTGAATAACTGGGGCGGGCCGTAATGGCGACACAGACCCGCCTCTTAAAGGACATCATCCAGACTCAAGGCGTGATGGTTGGACAGGGGCTGTCGTGCCCTGCGCCCTACGATACTTTCGAGATGCTCATAGGCAAGCCCCCCACCAGGCTTCTTGTAAGCCACATCCCTCGGGGTAATTTCCTCGCCCACTGCAATCGCGCGTGTGGTGTAGAGGCTTCGTCCAAATATCACGCGTTCATGGGCAAGCGTACCCAACTGCTGGACCTTGTCCACTGTGTGATGGCGCATGCGCCAGGCAAACCGCACACCGGCCACCAGGGCGGAGAGCCCCTCGGGTGTCAGGGAGGCAGGAACATCTGGGCCGTACATCCTGGGATGCAGCGTGAAATGAACTTCGATGATGGAAGCGCCCAGATAGCTTGCCACGATGCCCGGATACGGCACGCCAGAGTGGTCAGACAGGCCTATGGGAATGCCGTGCAGGGCATGGTAGAACGTGTCCATCAGGTTCAGCCCCACCGCTTCAGCCGGGGTGGGGTAGAGAGCGGTGCAATGCAATACGGCCACTGACACCCCCTGGCTGCGAATGGAGCGGGCAAGCGTGATGGTCTCAGTTGGGGTACTCAACCCGCTGGAGAGAATCACGGGTTTTCGCGTTTCCAGGACCCATTGAAGCAATTCCAGGTTATGAACTTCTCCAGAGGAAATTTTCCAGGCTGGAATGTCGATGTCCTCAAGCCACTGGCAGGCTTCTATTGAAAACGGCGAACTCAGGAAGATGATGTCCCGGCTGTCCGCGTATTCCTTTAATGCCCGCCATTGTTCACGGGTGAATTCCATGCGCTTCCAGTAGTCATAGCGGCTGGCATCCTGGCGGCTGAAAGGGGTGCGCCAGGGTTCCGCAGGGGTGCTCTCGGCACTGGCGATATGCGTTTGAAACTTGACGGCGTCCGCACCACATTCCTTCGCCATATCAATGAAAGAAAAAGCGAGGCCCAGGCTGCCATCATGGCTCTGGGCTACTTCGGCAATGATGAAGGGTGGGTGCCCTGAACCGATGATTTTGTCGTTGATCTGCATGAAACGCAGCCTAACATGGCCGCCCATGCGCACTGATCTCCTTTCGTAGCAATGTGTAAATCAACATATCCTCCAGCACTCCGTCGCCAGGTATCCGACAGGAAATCACACGGGATATGTCACAGAAACCCTGTATTCAGGCCATTCCCAGACAGGAAGCGCCAGAAGCTGACGTGAGGGCGACGAATACATTTTACTTTTAATGCTTACCAAAATTAACACGGCCTGATTTTATTTTCCGACACAATCCGCTGGCGCTATCGAAAACCATCTGCATCCATCGCCAAGGAATTTATGCAACAGAACGACATTCATCTTGCCATCATCGGTCTGGGTTATGTGGGCCTGCCCCTGGCTGTCGAATTCGGCCGCAAAAGAAAGGTGCTGGGGTTTGACATCAGAAAGGACAGGATCGACCAGTTGAAGGGGGGATATGACCAGACGCTTGAATTGACCCAAGCAGAGCTTCAGTCCTCCATTAACTTGACCTTTACCACCCAGGCAGCAGATTTGCGCCATTGCAATTGCTTCATCATTACCGTTCCCACGCCAATAGATGCCCACAATCGACCTGATCTGCAGCCACTGCTTCTTGCCAGCGAGACAGTTGCGCGCGCTTTGAAGCCGGGCGATATCGTCATCTATGAGTCCACAGTCTATCCCGGCGCAACCGAAGAGGACTGCGTTCCGGTCCTTGAAAAAATTTCAGGACTTCGATTCAATCAGGACTTTTTTTGTGGATACAGCCCAGAGCGAATCAACCCCGGGGACAAGACGCATCGTGTAAACAACATTAAAAAAATCACTTCGGGGTCGACACCAGAAACGGCGCAACGGGTGGATCGGCTCTATCAGGAAATCATTACGGCAGGAACCCATCTTGCAGAGAGCATCAAGGTTGCCGAAGCTGCCAAAGTCATTGAAAACACCCAGCGCGACATCAATATCGCCCTGATCAATGAGCTTGCCATCATTCTGAACAAGATGGGCATCGATACCGAGGCTGTCCTGAATGCAGCAGGTAGCAAATGGAATTTTCTTCCCTTTCGTCCCGGTCTCGTCGGGGGGCACTGCGTGGGCGTGGATCCTTATTACCTGGCCCATAAGGCCCAGGCGATTGGCTACCATCCGGAAATAATCCTGGCAGGACGGCGTTTGAACAACAGCATGGGCAGTCATGTGGCGGCACAGCTGGTGATTGCCATGACCAAACGCCGCATTCATGTGGAAAATGCACGCATCCTGATCATGGGGTTGACCTTCAAGGAAAACTGCACGGATGTGCGCAATACACGGGTGGTGGACATCGTCACGGCACTCAAACAATTCAATTGCAACGTGGACGTATACGACCCTTGGGTCATAGAGGGAGAGGCGCAACTTTACTACGACATTTCACCTATCGCAGACCCCAGTCCGGGCAGCTATGACGCGATAGTCGTCGCGGTAGCCCACGACCAGTTCAAGTCCATGGGGGTGAATGCCATCCGGAATCTTGGAAAGTCAGAGAGTGTCGTCTATGACCTCAAATACGTGCTGTGCGCCGAAGAGTCTGATTTGAGGTTGTGAAGGGCGTGGTTTTCAGGCACCCGACTGTCATCCTGAATCACATTTGGAAATACTTTAAAAATGGCCTAGCATGCAGCATGGGGAAACAGCCACAGAAAATAGCGGTCCTTGACGACGACGCGCGCCTGCGGGATCTTCTCAAACGCTACCTCACCGACCAGGGCTTTCGCGTCGAGGGTGTTCCTGATGCGGCAGCTTTGGATCGCATCATGGCCAGGGAACGCTTCGATCTTCTCATCCTTGACTTGATGTTGCCCAAAGAGGATGGCATGTCCGTGTGTCGAAGGATCCGAGCCTCTTCAAACATTCCAATCATCATGCTCACGGCAAAAGGGGAAGACCTGGATCGAATCATGGGGCTCGAAATGGGGGCCGATGACTATATTTCCAAACCTTTCAATCCGCGTGAGTTGCTATCAAGGGTGCGTGCCGTGATGCGAAGGATACCGGCATCCCCCCTTCCGAGCGCCCCAGGCGCCTTGCCAGGGGGGCAGGTAGTCGTACGATTCGGCCCCTTCGAATTCAATCTTGCAAACCGGGTACTCACCCGGGATGGTACCCCGATAAGCCTGACAAGTGGCGAATATGCCCTGTTGCGCGTTCTGGTCAGTCATCCGCATATCCCCCTGTCCAGAGAAAAGCTGATGGATATGGCAAGAGGACGGGAACTTGAAGTATTTGACCGCAGCATCGACGTGCAAATATCCCGGCTTCGGCGCCTGATTGAAAAAGATTCTGAAACACCCAGCTACATCAAG
>JAJZEL010000201.1 GCA_021828575.1 Pseudomonadota bacterium | reverse complement strand
TCACTGCAAAAGGCCATCAGGGGGCTGGAAACAGGTGCAAACGGATTCGATGAACAGTCTGCTGATCGAGTGGAAATCGAAGCAGAGCTGGCCAATCCCGGGCCCCGTCGGCTCTGGTACGTGGCCGATGCTTTCAGGCTTGGCATGACACTGGAAGAGATTCACCGTCTTTCCCGCGTTGATCCCTGGTTTTTGGCGGAGATCCAGGATCTTGTGGAAGAAGAGAGCCTGATTAGGGGGCGGGACATTGCAGCGTTTGATGAGGGTCAGTTGCGCCATCTCAAGCGCAAGGGGTTTTCCGATCGCCGCCTGGCCAGCTTGCTGGGAACAAACGAACATCTGGTGCGTGCTCGTCGTCACGCTTTGGGCGTGAGGCCCGTTTTCAAACGAGTTGACACCTGTGCGGCCGAATTTTCCACCGGCACGGCCTACCAGTATTCCACTTACGAGGAAGAGTGCGAAGCTCAACCCACAGCACGCAAGAAGGTCATGGTGCTGGGAGGTGGCCCCAACAGGATAGGACAGGGCATTGAGTTCGACTATTGTTGCGTCCACGCAGCGCTGGCATTGCGGGATGATGGTTACGAAACCCTGATGGTGAACTGCAATCCGGAAACCGTGTCCACAGACTACGATACTTCTGACCGGTTGTATTTTGAGCCCCTCACCCTGGAAGATGTCCTGGAAATCGTCGATGTGGAAAAACCTCACGGGGTAATTGTGCAGTTTGGCGGTCAGACGCCACTCAAACTGGCCCGTGGACTGGAAGCCGCAGGGGTTCCCATCATTGGAACCACCCCTGACAGCATCGACCGTGCTGAAGACCGCAAGCGCTTTCAGCAGATGTTGCATGAACTGGGACTCCGCCAACCGGAAAATCGCACAGCTCACGATCGGGATTCCGTGCTTGCCCATGCGCAATCCCTGGGTTATCCCCTGGTGGTGCGCCCAAGCTATGTGCTTGGAGGCCGGGCCATGCAGATCGTGCATACCCAGACGGACCTTGAAAAATATTTGCGCGAGGTGGTCACCGATGCGGACGGCATGAATGGTGTTGCAGTCAGTGCCGATTCCCCCATATTGCTGGACAGGTTCCTGAATGATGCCATCGAAGTGGATGTGGATGCCGTGTCGGATGGGCATGAAGTGGTCATTGGCGGAATCATGGAACACATTGAGCAGGCAGGTGTTCATTCGGGTGATTCTGCCTGTTCGTTGCCGCCTTTCAGCTTGACTGAGACCATGCAGGACGAGCTGCGTCGCCAGACCGTGGCCATGGCACGGGCGCTGGGTGTAGTGGGACTCATGAATGTGCAGTTCGCCATCCAGGGAAATACGGTGTATGTACTTGAGGTCAACCCCAGGGCCTCACGCACGGTACCCTATGTGGCCAAAGCCACGGGGCGGCAACTGGCCAAGGTGGCTGCCCGGTGCATGGTGGGGCAGAGCCTCCGGTCCCAGAACATTCATGGAGAAGTGATTCCTGCCGCTTACTGCGTGAAGGAAGCTGTGTTTCCCTTCATGAAATTTCCCGGTGTTGATCCGATCCTTGGGCCTGAAATGAAATCCACCGGCGAGGTCATGGGCGTGGGCAATACCTTTGCCGAAGCTTTCGTCAAATCACAGTTGGCTGCTGGAGTGCGGTTGCCCACAGGGGGCAAGGTTTTCATCAGCGTACGCAATGCAGACAAGGCTCCCGTGGTGGACATAGCCCGCAGTCTGGTGGAGATGGGGTTTTCCCTGGTGGCCACAAGGGGGACTTGTGCCGCTCTGGAAGCGGAAGGTCTGCGGGTGATGCCGGTCAACAAGGTCATGGAAGGGCGCCCGCACATTGTGGATATGATCAAGAACCGTGAAATCAGTCTCATCATCAATACGGTGGAGGAGCACTCCCGTGCCGTTCAGGATTCGTGGTCGATCCGAAACGCGGCACTGCAGGGACGTGTGACCTATTACACCACCGTGGCAGGGGCCCGTGCGGCTTGTTTGGGCATGCAGTTGAAACAGCATCTGGAGGTGTATGACCTGCAGTCCCTCCACGCAAGAATAAAACAGGAAGGAGCTAAGGTATGAACAAGGTGCCATTGACCGTTGTTGGAGCTGAGAAGCTCAAGGAAGAGCTTCATCATCTCAAACATGTGCAACGTCCGGCCGTCATTCAGGCCATCAGCGAGGCCCGGGCACAGGGTGATTTGTCAGAGAATGCAGAGTACGATGCAGCCAAGGAGCGGCAATCCTTTATCGAGGGACGTATTGCAGACCTGGAATCAAAACTGTCCAATGCGCAGATCATTGACCCTGCCCAACTGGATGCCGAGGGACGCTGTGTTTTTGCTTCTACCGTGGATCTTGAAGATATGGCTTCTGGTGAAACGGTGACTTACCAAATCGTGGGCGATGACGAAGCTGACATCAAGGAAGGGAAAATTTCCATCAGTTCCCCCATTGCCCGTTCATTGATTGGAAAATTTGCCGGGGAAGTGGTAGAAGTCAAGGCCCCGGGCGGATTGCGTGAATATGAAATCCTCCAAGTCCGCTACTCCTGAAATAAACCTTCCAGAGGCGGGCACTCCTCTGCAGTTGGCTTCATCCGAACGCGGCGATTTGCGTTCGCGTGCTCACGCATTATCTCCGGTGGTCTGGGTGGGGCAGGCGGGTATCAGCGAAGCAGTACTCCTGGAAATTGAAAGGGCGCTGAGGGCCCATGAACTGATCAAACTCAAGTGGCCGGAAGTGGACAAATCCCAGCGGATGGCATGGGGTAACATGATTTGTGAACGACTCTCCGCTGCACCGGTACAGTGGATTGGCCGGATCATGGTGCTCTACCGTCCTCGATGAAGCCCACCCGAACCAGCAAAGCCTGGATGCGGGAGCATGTGAATGATCCCTTTGTTCAGAAGGCTCGTCGGGAAGGTTATCGTTCGCGTGCAGCCTACAAGCTGATGGAAATCGATGACCGTGATCGCTTGTTGCAACCGGGCACGCGAGTGGTGGACTTGGGCGCCGCACCTGGAGGATGGTCGCAAGTGGCTCGTCAGCGTATGGGAAAACGGGGGCAGGTGGTCGCCATTGATCTGTTGCCCATGGATCCCCTGGATGGGGTCGGATTTTTTCAGGGGGATTTTCACGATCAGGTGATGCGTGAAAAGCTCAAGGAGGCACTGGGGGGGGAGGCAGACCTTGTTTTATCGGATTTGGCCCCCAATATTAGTGGACTTGCCCTGTACGATCAGGCTAGAGCGGCGGAGTTGTGGGACGCTGCCTTGGGTTTTTCCGTCAATTTATTGCAACGTGATGGAAAATTTCTTGTCAAAGTGTTTCACGGGGGCGATTTTGAATCCTACGTGAAGCGTATGCGCGGTATTTTTGAAACGGTGGCAACCCGCAAACCGGCGGCGTCCCGCGGCCGCAGTTCCGAAGTGTACCTGTTGGGCAAAACGCTGAGGCCCGGTGCGGTGGAAAGATGGTCCGCTGAAGAGGGGCGGGTGGATTGATGCCGGAATTGGTATAAAATGGTAGTTTGAAGCAGTGGGACACGGATACGTCCCAAACGATGGAGACCCATCTTGAACAATATCGTGAAAAACATTCTGGCCTGGCTCTTTGTTGGTGTGGTGCTGACGCTGCTGGTTAGCCAGTTTCAGGGCCGTCAGCCCACCACCGACGTTCTGACCTATTCCTCGTTCATTGATGAGATGAAGGCAGGTCACGTGTCCAAGGTGGTGATTGACGGGCATACCATTCGCGGCGAGAGGTCTGACGGCAAGCCATTCACGACTTTTACGCCCTCCGATCCCTGGCTGGTAAGTGACTTGCTGAAGTACGGCGTGTCCATTTCAGCCAAACCGGAAGAAGAGCCTTCCATCTTCATGAATTTGCTCATGTCATGGTTCCCCATGATTCTGCTGATCGCCGTGTGGATATTTTTCATGCGTCAGATGCAGGGCGGTAGTGGACGGGGGGGAGCTTTTTCGTTCGGAAAAAGCCGGGCGCGCATGCTGGATGAAAACACCAATCCTGTCACCTTCGCTGATGTGGCTGGCGTGGATGAAGCCAAGGAAGAAGTGTCGGAGCTCGTGGAGTTTTTGCGCGACCCGGGCAAATTCCAGAAGCTGGGTGGTCGCATCCCTCGAGGAGTGCTGATGGTGGGTAGCCCGGGAACGGGTAAAACCCTTCTGGCCAGGGCCATCGCAGGCGAAGCCAAAGTGCCCTTCTTCAGCATCTCCGGCTCGGACTTCGTGGAAATGTTCGTGGGTGTGGGCGCAGCGCGCGTACGCGACATGTTCGAACAAGCCAAGAAAAGTGCCCCATGCATCGTATTCATCGATGAAATCGATGCCGTGGGGCGTCAACGCGGC
>JAJZEL010000127.1 GCA_021828575.1 Pseudomonadota bacterium | reverse complement strand
CCCCATCCATCGTCCAGAACTGAACGAAGCTCCAGCCGGAAACTGTGTCCGTGCAGACGACGCCGGTTTTCCGGAAAGACGGGTTGGGCAAGGCGACGGGCCGCCTCGAATTGTGCGGCAGCCCAATAAGACAATGCGTTTTTCATGGCTTCATCCCAAACCGCAGGTAGAGTGGGTCAGGCACACCGGCTTCCCTGAAACCCTTGGCACGCAGCAGACAGGCGTCACAACGGGCACAGGGGCGTCCCTCTCCGTCCGGATCATAGCAACTGGTGGTAAACGCATAGTCCACCCCCAAACGGATTCCCTCGCGAATGATTTCCGCCTTGGTCATCTGCACCAGAGGGGCGTGCAGCGTGACCGGAGTGCCTTCCACACCCGACCGCGTAGCCAGCCGGGCCATGGCTTCAAAACTGTGCAGGAATTCAGGGCGACAATCAGGATAGCCACTGTAATCCAACGCATTCACCCCAATGAAAATGTCCCGTGCACCCAACACTTCAGCCCACCCCAGGGCAAAAGACAGGAATATGGTGTTGCGGGCCGGCACGTAAGTCACCGGTATCCGGTGATCCGGAACATCCAGGTTCCGATCCTTCGGAACCTCCATGGACGAAGTCAAGGCTGAACCGCCAAAGGCTCGCAAATCAAAATTCACCACCACATGCCTGGCCAACCCATGGGTCCTGGCGATTTCGCGTGCCAGATCCAGTTCATGCCGATGCCGCTGCCCATAATCAAAACTCAGGGCATTCACGGCAAAACCTTGTTCACGGGCCAGTGCCATTACCGTAGTGGAATCAAGACCGCCGCTCAGCAGAACAACGGCGGGAGGAAAGGGGGAAGAAATCTCATTGCTCATGACAGGCTCGATCACGCGTACCGCATATCGCCTCATTCTACAGGACACACTTACCGAACGCAGGTCTTGGCGTACAATCGGACTCATGCAGAACCTGAAACTGTGCGAACTGGTGGGCGCCTTGAGCGCGGCACTCGACATGACCGAGGGACAACCCCGAGGCCATTGTGTACGCAGTACCTGGATCGGCATGACAGTGGCCCGTGCTCTGGGCATGAACGATGCCGCCCTGTGGAATGTCTACTACACGATCCTGCTGAAAGACCTGGGTTGCAGCAGCAATGCGGCGCGCATCTGCGCCCTTTATCTCACGGATGATCTGGGTTTCAAACATGATTTCAAGCTGGTGGGCAACTCCCTGCCCCAGGTGGCCCATTTCGTGCTGACCCATACGGGCCTGAAAGCCGGTCTGGCCGAGCGTTTTCGTGCCACCCTGGACATTTTCAAGAACGGGGGAGAAATCGCCCACGAACTGATCCAGACGCGCTGCCAACGGGGGTCGGACATCGCCAGGAAACTCCAGTTCGGTGACGAAGTGGCACGCGGTGTGCACGAACTGGATGAACACTGGGATGGTAGCGGAAAACCGGAAGGTCTGGCCGGGGAACACATTTCCATCTATGCGCGCCTTGCCCTGCTGTCCCAGGTGGTGGATGTGTTTCACACTGCTGGCGGAAGCCAGGCTGCCATGGCCGAAGTCCTGCAGCGGCGAGGTTCCTGGTTTGACCCGCGTCTGGCCGATGCCTTTGAACAGGTGGCACGTGACCCGGAATTCTGGGCCACACTTGCCGACAAACACCTGCCCGATCGAGTGTACGGGATGGAACCGGCCAATGCCCACCGTCCACTTGATGAAGACTACCTGGATGACATTGCAGAAGCCTTCGGCCAGATCATAGACGCGAAAAGCCCGTACACGTCTGGACACAGTGTACGCGTAGGCCTGTACACCGACCTCATTGCCGGCCATCTGGGCCTTCCTGACCACAGGCGACGCTGGCTCAGGCGGGGGGCTCTGCTGCATGATCTGGGCAAACTGGGAGTAAGCAACACCGTACTCGACAAACCCGGGACCCTCGACACCCAGGAATGGGACGCCGTGCGCATGCACCCTGTTTACACGGAATCCATCCTGGCAGGCATCGCCCCCTTTTCCGAACTGGCCCAGGTGGCTGGCGCCCATCATGAAAGACTGGACGGTGCAGGCTATCCGAGAGGACTGAAGGGAGACCAGATTTCACTGGAAACCAGGATCATCACCACCGCTGACATTTTTGACGCCCTTTCAGCCGAACGTCCCTACCGCGCAGCGATTCCGGTGGAAAAGACCCTCGACATGATGGACAAAACCGTGGGAACCGCACTGGATGCCCGTTGCATGGATGCGCTGCGCCATGTGGCCCTGACGAAAACCGCCTGACCATGCTGCGTCACGTCAAACTGTACTGTGGCCTGCTGGTGGTCGTTTACCTGACGTTGGCGCTGGGTTATGTGATCCACTCCAATCTGGTGACACCGAACGGTTACAGTATTTTCTCGGATTTCACGGTGTTCTGGGCGGCAGCCCACATGGCCGCCACTGGACATGCAGCCGATGCCTATTCGACAGGCCCGTTGCAGCATCTAGTTCTGACACTGGTTCCCGGACTCGAGAATAATACGAATCCGGATTTTGGCTGGTTTTACCCCCCCTCTTTCTACCTTCTGTTGCTGCCCATCGGATTCCTCTCCTATACGCCCTTCGCCTATGGTGCATTCATCCTGCCCACTCTGGGAGCCTATGCGCTGGTGGTGCAACGCATTTGTCACGATGACCGCACCCTGTGGGTCCTGAGCGCCTTTTCTGCGGTTTGGGTCAACCTTTACCGGGGACAGAACGGATTTCTGACGGCTGCGTTGGCAGGCGCCTCATTACTGGCTCTGGACAATAAACGTCCGTGGCTGTCAGGAGTCCTTCTGGGGTTACTGTCCATCAAACCTCACCTGTTCATGCTTTTTCCGCTCATTCTGCTAACCACGGGTCAATGGAAAACGGTGGGCGCAGCCGCGCTAACGGCCGGGTGCCTGATGACAACCGGTCTGATCGTACTGGGCCCGGACACCCTGTCCGCCTGGATGGACAGCACTCGTCTGGCGCGCCATCTTGTGGAAAACCCACCCATCATCGACCGGTACTGGCCCGCCATGCCCACCCTGTTTGCCCAGTGTCGGCTGCTGGGGATATCCACGGAGACGTCCTATGCCATCCATCTGACCGTGGCTTCCATCGCCTCCCTGAGCGTCCTTTTCATCTGGCGCCGCCATCCCGACCCCGCATTGCGCAACAGTGCGCTTGTAACCGGCTCCCTGCTGATCAGTCCCTATCTGATGCCTTATGACCTGACCTGGCTGGCATTACCCATTGCCTGGATGTACAGGGCAGGCACAAGAACCGGCTGGCACGTCGGTGAAAGAACCCTGTTGTTCCTGATGTGGATCATTCCGTTGCCTAGCCCCGCCATCGCACGGCTCATTTCGCTGCAGGTGGTTCCTTTCCTGCTGCTGGGACTGCTGGGACTGATCCTGAAAAGAACCCTTACTGCCCAAAACCCCGCCCTTTCGCCTAAAATTCCGCAATGACCCGAACTGCCACGCCTGCCCATACCCCCTCCATGCAACAGTACCTGGCCATCAAGGCCCAGCACCCCAACCGGCTGCTGTTCTATCGCATGGGCGATTTCTATGAACTGTTTTACGAGGATGCGGAAAAAGCCGCGCGGCTGCTGGACATCACCCTGACCCGGAGGGGACAGTCCGCCGGACAACCCATTCCCATGGCCGGAGTTCCCTATCACGCGGCCGAACAATACCTGGGACGACTGGTTCGCCTGGGAGAATCCGTTGCCATTTGCGAACAGGTGGGTGACCCAGCCACATCCAAAGGCCCCGTGGAACGCCGGGTCGTGCGCATCGTCACGCCTGGCACGCTCACTGATGCCGCCTTGCTCGATGACCATCGTGACGTGCTTCTTGCTGCACTGGTTCCAGGTGAAAACGAATGGGGCATTGCCCACCTCAACCTGTGCAGTGGACAACTGACGCTGCTGGAAACCTCCCGGGAAGACCTGGTGTCCGAACTCGAACGCATCGCTCCCTCGGAAATCCTGGTGCCCGATGACTTGGCTCGCCACCTGATACCCGAACGTTTCCCCCTGCAGCGCCTTGCCTACTGGCAGTTCGACCTGCAACACGCGCAACAGGTACTGTGTGAACAATTTGGTGTGCATGATCTCCTGGGCTTTGGCTGCGCAGCCCTGACCTCAGGTGTGTCCGCCGCAGGTGCATTGCTGGATTATGCCCGCCACACCCAACAGAGTGCCCTGCCCCATCTCCTTCCTCCAAAAGTGGAGCGACATGATGGCTGGGTACGCATGGACAGTATTACCCGGCGTAACCTGGAAATTTCTGAAACCTTGCGAGGCACCCCATCACCCACGCTTCTGGCCTGCCTGGACACCTGTGTGAATCCCATGGGTCGTCGCCTTCTGCACCATCGGCT
>JAJZEL010000004.1 GCA_021828575.1 Pseudomonadota bacterium | reverse complement strand
CCGTGTATCGGTTGATTTTGCGCGACTCCATCGAAGAAAAAATAGTGGCATTGCATGAACGCAAGCGACATCTGGCGGACAGTCTTCTGGAAGGGGCTGGCGAAGCCAGCAGCCTGAGCACCGAGGAACTGATAGATTTGCTCCGGGAGGTACATGGGGCAATGCCAGGAGACATGGCCCCTTTCCCTTTGATTCCGTTTACGACTTCAGAGGTTTGAACCGGATACGGTGGGGTCTGGCGGCGTCTTCACCGAGCCGTTTTTTCTTGTCCGCCTCGTATTCCTGATAATTGCCTGGAAAAAACACCACACTAGAATCTCCCTCGAAAGCCAGTATGTGGGTGGCAATGCGGTCCAGAAACCAGCGGTCATGAGAAATGACCAGTACCGAACCTGCAAATTCCAGGAGTGCATCTTCCAGCGCTCGCAAGGTTTCCACATCCAGGTCGTTCGACGGTTCATCCAGAAGCAGGACATTGCCGCCCTTCATCAGGGTCTTGGCAAGATGCAGGCGCCCGCGCTCTCCCCCGGACAGATTGCCCACGATTTTTTGCTGGTCCTGTCCCTTGAAGTTGAAACGCCCGATGTAGGCCCTTGAAGGGGTTTCATACTTGCCTACTGTGAGAAGATCCGCACCACCGGAAATGTCTTCCCATACGGTTTTCGTGTTGTCCAGGGTATCCCGCGACTGATCCACAAAAGAAAGTTTCACCGTACTCCCGATCTTGATGGAGCCGGAGTCAGGAGTTTCCTGGCCTGTGATCATACGAAAGAGCGTGGATTTTCCAGCACCATTCGGACCAATGATGCCCACGATGGCGCCAGGGGGTATGCTGAAGCTGACGCCGTCGAACAGCAGGCGGTCGCCAAATCCCTTACTGACATTCTCAAACTCGATGACCGAATCTCCCAACCGTTCACCCACAGGAATGAATATTTCCTGGGTTTCATTGCGTTTTTGGTATTCTTGTGAACTCAATTCATCAAAACGGGCAAGTCGTGCCTTGGATTTGGCCTGTCGCCCCTTCGGGTTCTGGCGAACCCATTCAAGTTCTTTCTGGATGGCACGTTGCCGTGCAGATTCCTGCGATTCTTCCTGCTTCAGGCGAGCCTCTTTCTGATCCAACCAGGAGCTGTAGTTGCCCTTCCAGGGAATGCCGTGCCCGCGGTCAAGTTCCAGAATCCATTCGGCAGCATTGTCCAGAAAATAACGGTCATGGGTGACAGCCACGACGGTTCCCGGAAATCGCTGCAGGAACTGTTCGAGCCAATCCACGCTCTCGGCATCCAGGTGGTTGGTGGGCTCATCCAGAAGCAACATGTCTGGCTTGGAAAGCAGGAGCTGACAGAGGGCCACCCGCCGTTTTTCGCCTCCGGAAAGATTGTCGATGCGCGCTTCCCATGGAGAAAGTCTCAATGCATCGGCAGCTACTTCCATCTGTAACTCGGCATTGTGGCCATCTCCCGCGTTGATGATGGCCTCCAGCCTCGCCTGCTCTGCAGCCAGCACATCAAAGTCTGCATCGGGTTCGCCATAGGCGGCGTATACGGCATCCAGCGCCTTTCTGGCCTCCATGATGTCACCAAGCCCCTGTTGCACGGCTTCCCTGACAGTGAGTTGCGGATCCAGTCGAGGCTCTTGGGCCAGATAGCCGATTTTGAGGTTGGGCATGGGGGTGGCTTCCCCTTCGATTTCATGATCGAGCCCAGCCATGATTTTGAGTAACGACGATTTTCCGGAACCGTTGAGACCCAAAACCCCAATTTTTGCTCCCGGGAAAAAACTGAGGGAGATGTCCTTGAGTATTTGGCGTTTGGGAGGAACCACCTTGCTTACGCGATTCATGGTAAAAACGTACTGCGCCATGGCTTGTGCCCTGTCCTTGTCAACCTGATCAAAGGGTGAGAGGTTACCAGAGAGCGGTCGAAGAGAGTGAACGATTATTTACACATCGTTGTCTATCACTACCGTGAAGGCAGAGTGCGCTAGAGTGCGGATTGCACTGGCGTCTGGGTCTAAGGCCCAGGTTGTGGAATATTTTATATAATCACATGGTTACGCAATTGATATGGAGAGCAAGATGAATTTCAGAACCATGACTTTTCTGGCTGCTGCTGTGGCTTCATCCATTCTTGTCAGCGGGTGCCAGACCCCCGGCGTGGGCGGGTCAGACTATACCTATGGGCAGGTGAGGGGAGAGCAGTCAGTCCGGTTGGGGACCGTGGAAAGTATTCGCAAGGTCAGGATTCGCAGTGGTGAACCCGGCTTGCTTGGGGCCATTGCAGGCGGAGTCGGTGGTGCCGCGTTAGGCAGCACAATCGGGGGTGGCAACGGGAATGCTGCGGCCACAGTGCTTGGTGCACTGGCAGGTGGGGCCGCCGGGGACGCCATTCAGAATGATGCCTCCACCCAGGAGGGTGTGGAACTGACCATTCGTCTGGACAGTGGCTATGTGATTGCCGTGACCCAAGGTGCCGATGAGCAGTTTCGCGTGGGTGATCGGGTTCAAGTGCTGGGTGGCGGGGGTGCCACTCGCGTGACCCGGCTTGACTCCGGATCAGGACTGAACTACGCGCGCCCCGTGGCCCCGCCGCCACCGGGTGGAGGAAACGCCACGGCCGCACCTCCCCCGCCACCGCCTGGCGGGAGTGGAGGAGCCCCCATGGCCCCAAGCAACATCCGTTACTATTGTCCGGACAGCAACAACTATTATCCGGCCGTGCCCAGTTGCCCATCCCCATGGATGAAAGTGGTGCGCTGACGCGGGACCGTTTTGCCGTTTCACCTGCCGGACCTGCTGGTGCTTTCTGCTGGCAGGTCCGTTCTATATGACGTCCAATGCGAATGCCTTTCAGGTTGTGCACCCCATCCTGAATAAGGTATCCTTTCTACAGGCCCGTAGTCCGAAAGGACGACGGTGCACCATGAACTTTTGGCTTTAAAACCTAAAACAAGCAAACAGGCCTGGAACAACGACCACATGCTGGACATCAAGCGGTTCATGGATATCAAGGCGAGCGGAAACCTGCCTTCGCCTCAAGGAGTGGCACTCAAGGTCATGCAGTTGTGCCAACAGGAAGATGTGTCCCTGCCGGAACTGGTCAAGGTGCTTCAATCCGACCCCGCCATGACGGTCCGCTTGCTCAAACTGGCCAATTCTCCTGTCTACTCGCGAAGAAGACCTGCTGCTTCACTCACTGCTGATGTGCTGATTTCCATCGGCATTGAGTCCATCAAACAGGTGGTGCTGACGTTTTCACTGATCAGCAATTACAGAAACGGAAGCTGCACAGCCTTTAACTATAACCAGTTCTGGCTGCGTTCCATTGCCATGGGCATTGCCACCCAGCAACTGGGTGCCATGTCCCGCATAGCCCCCCCGTCGGAGCTCTTTACCCTGGGACTGCTGGCGGATGTGGGACGGCTGGCCATGGCCCAGCTCTACCCCAGTGAATACAATCACCTCATTCGGGAAGCTGGTCAGAATGAAAGTGAGGACACGATTTCCCAGTTGGAAGCACGGACATTCGGTTTTGCCCACCCTGAAGTGAGTGTGGCCCTCATGTGCGATTGGGGCTTGCCCAAACTGTACTGCGAAGCCGTGGAATCGTTTCGCCATATGCCGGTGGATGCCATTGTCCCGAATGATGTGAACCGCGCACGGCGCCTAGCCGCCTTGCTGAACCTGTCGTGGGCTACTTCCAGCCTCTGTTTTCATCACAGTGAAGAAGAGCGCAACCAGGGCTTCGTCCATGGTCGCCAACTGGCTGAATCCTTTGGTGTACCCGCTAAAAATTATCTGGTGGTGGCAGATTCCATTCTGGATGAATGGAGTTCCTGGGCGCAGGAATTGCAGATTCCTGTACAGGAGCATGAACCCCTGTCTACCGTGTTTGCCCATGATGATTCCGGACTGATACCATCCGGCGAGAAAGAACTCTATTCGGGTGAAACGTTCACCTATCTCGTGGTGGATGAAAATGTGGAATCACGCACAGCCCTGGTGACTACCCTGAACGAAATTTCACAAGTAGCACATGCTTCCGGTACGGGAACTGATGCATTGATCAAGTCCTTGCAGGTGCAACCGGATATTGTACTTTTGGATGTTGTCCAGAAAAATCAACAGGATGGGTATAAGCTGATCCAATCTCTCCGAAGCACGGAATTTGGGCGGCAGATGTACATCATCGTGCTGACCGATCTACACGATGATGAACACCTGACCCACGTGTTTGATGCGGGTGCCGACGATTGTCTGGAAAAACCGCTGCATCCGCGGGTATTGAACGCACGTTTGAAAGCAGGGCAGCGTTTTGTCCGCGAAAGGCGCTACCTGCACGGTGAGCAGGAAGGGTTGAGACGACGTCTGCTGGAAATCTCCGTGGCACGCAAACGGGCAGAAGAATCC
>JAJZEL010000250.1 GCA_021828575.1 Pseudomonadota bacterium | reverse complement strand
GTTACGCGCTTGTCGCGTGGCACGATCACCCGGCCTTTGGCCTGGATGTCAAAACGGGCCATTTCACCACGCAAACGCTCCGGTACCAGTTCCATGTGGTAGGTTTTTCCGTCCCACTGAAAGGAGTCGAATGCAAAGAAAGTTTCCAGAATCTGCTCGGGCGTGTAACCAATGGCCTTGAGCAGAGTGGTGACCGGCATCTTGCGGCGACGGTCCACCCGGAAATACAGGTAATCCTTGGGGTCAAACTCAAAATCCAGCCATGAACCACGATAGGGGATGATCCGGGCCGAAAACAGCAACTTGCCCGACGAATGGGTCTTGCCCCGGTCATGCTCAAAGAAGACTCCCGGGCTACGATGCAACTGGGAAACAATGACCCGTTCCGTTCCATTGATCACAAAGGAACCATTCCGTGTCATCAGGGGAATCTCCCCCATGTAGACTTCCTGTTCCTTGACTTCCTTGACCGTGGGTTTCGACGCTTCCCGATCCATGATCTTGAGCCTCACCCGCGCGCGCAGAGGGGCAGCAAACGTCATTCCCCGCTGCTGGCACTCCACCACGTCGAACGGTGGCGTTCCCAGTTGATAGCTCACATATTCCAGCGACGCATTGCCCGAATGGCTAACGATGGGAAATACGGAGCGGAATGCAGATTCCAGCCCCTGGTTCTTGCGTGCGTTGGGAGCCTGTTCTGCCTGCAGGAATTCAGTGTAAGAATCCAACTGCGTGGCCAACAAAAAAGGGACTTCGAGAACGCTGTGACGCTTGGCAAAACTTTTGCGGATGCGTTTTTTCTCGGTGAACGAGTAGCTCATGTGATCTCCATGGCAGAATGACTGGCACTTCCGGCTGTTCAACAGCACATGCCGAGATCCGGAAAACAGGGCTGGCAGTGCCTTGCCAGCCCTCCGGCACTACATTCGTTACTTGATTTCGTAAGTCGCGCCAGCCTCGGTC
The DNA here is from genome assembly GCA_021828575.1 of Pseudomonadota bacterium. Classification (GTDB taxonomy): domain Bacteria; phylum Pseudomonadota; class Gammaproteobacteria; order Burkholderiales; family Ferrovaceae; genus JAJZEL01. The sequence continues at coordinate 3,464 of JAJZEL010000250.1, read as the reverse complement.
AGCTGCTTTGCAATCGCATCAGCATCTGCCTTCGACACGCCTTCCTTCACAGGCTTCGGAGCGCCGTCCACCAGGTCCTTGGCTTCCTTGAGGCCCAGGCCCGTGATAGCACGGACGACCTTGATGACGTTCACCTTGTTGTCACCGGCACCGGTCAGAATGACGTTAAACTCGGTCTTCTCTTCAACCGGTGCGGCGGCAGCACCACCCGCAGCAGGAGCAGCCACGGCCACAGCAGTAGCCGCAGCAGACACGCCAAACTTTTCTTCCATGTCCTTGATCAGCTCAGACAGTTCCAGCACGGTCATGCCAGCAATTGCATCCAGGATTTCAGCTTTACTCAATGCCATTTCCATCACTCCTTAAAATTTAAACGGTAGCTTGTTTCTGATCGCGTACAGCAGCAAGGCCGCGCGCAAACTTGGCCGGGACTTCGTTCAACGTCTGCACGAATTTCGTTACGGGCGCCTGCATGGTGCCCATCAGTCTGGCGATGAGCTCCTCACGGCTAGGCATGGTGGCCAGACTGGCCACATCCTTGGGGGTCATGACCAGATTGGCCATGGCTCCGCCCTTGATGACCAGACGGTCATTGCCTTTGGAGAATTCGTGAATCACCTTTGCAACCGCAACCGGATCGGACGAAATGCCATACACCAGCGGTCCGACCATGTGGTCAGACAGTCCGGCAAACGGCGTACCATCCACGGCACGACGCACGAGTGTGTTTTTCAGAACGCGGAAGTACACTCCAGATGCCCTGGCCTTGGCTCGCAAAACAGTCATGTCGCTCACCTGCATTCCGCGATACTCTGCCAGAATGATGGCTTGTGCCCCGGCCACTTGGCCTGACACTTCGGCTACGACTGCCTTTTTCTCTTCAAGATTAAGACTCAAGGTCCGTCCTCCATACAGATTACGGAACCGCAAACCACTGCGGTTCCAACCACGGCGACCTTTCTTTCAGGGCATTGGTGCCAACAGCCACCTGTCATGCTTGTCCTTCCATCGGGTACGCCATCTGCGCAGGGGGCCAACTTCGGCCATTAAACCCGAAAGTCCCTGCGGTCTTTGATGCCCAGCCGGAAATACGACACCCGGCCGCCCAAAGTACTGCGTCGTTTCCTAGAGGGCCAGGGAAGTGCTGTCCACGCGAACGCCCACACCCATGGTGCTGGAAACAGAAATCTTTTTAAGGTAAATCCCCTTGGCAGCGGCCGGCCGCGCCCTGTTGAGGGCAGACAGCAGAGCCTGGAGATTTTCCTGCAAAGCTTCAACACTGAACGAAGCGCGCCCGATGGAACAATGAACGAGCCCCGCCTTGTCGGTCCGGTACTGGACTTGCCCAGCCTTGGCATTTCTCACGGCACCTGCCACATCTGCCGACACCGTTCCCACCTTGGGGTTTGGCATCAGCCCACGCGGCCCAAGCACCTGACCCAGCGGGCCCACGACGCGCATGGCGTCAGGGGTGGCGATAACTACATCAAAATCCATGAAACCGCCCTTGATTTTTTCGGCCAGGTCATCAAAACCCACGTGATCCGCACCGGCCGCCCGGGCTTTGTCTGCGTTTTCACCTTGCGCAAAAACAGCGACCCTCACAGACCGGCCTGTTCCATGCGGCAACACTACGGAACCACGCACCTGTTGGTCAGATTTTTTTGCGTCCACACCCAGGTTGATAGCCACATCCACAGACTCATCAAATTTGGCAGTCGCCGTTTTTTTGATGAGCTCAAGGGCATTGCCCATGGGATAAGCCTTCGAACGGTCGACTTCTGCCCGCAAAGCCTTGTGTCTTCTGGATAAGTTGGCCATTATTTCGCTCCTTCCACATCAATGCCCATACTGCGTGCGCTGCCCGCAATGGTGCGCACTGCAGCGTCCATGTCCGCCGCCGTCAGGTCAGGCATCTTTGTGGTGGCAATGGCTTCGGCTTGTTCGCGAGTCAGCTTGCCCACCTTGTCGGTGTGCGGCTTTGCGCTTCCCTTGCCAATACCAGCCGCCTTCTTGATAAGCACCGTTGCTGGCGGCGTCTTCATCACGAAGGTGAAGCTCTTGTCGGCATAGGCCGTGATCACCACTGGAACAGGGAGACCCACTTCCATGCCCTGCGTCTGGGCATTGAACGCCTTACAGAACTCCATGATGTTGAGGCCACGCTGACCCAGGGCAGGTCCGATGGGCGGGCTGGGATTGGCTTTGCCCGCGGGAACCTGAAGCTTGATGTACCCTATGATTTTCTTTGCCATTTCAACTCCATTAAGTGGGTACAAGCGGAGGGTTCAAGTCCCTCCTCCCCATTCGCTACCACACACAAGACGGATGAAACAGGGTATCAGCCCTTTTCCACCTGCCCAAAATCCAGTTCCACCGGTGTTGCCCGTCCGAAAATGAGAACGGAAACGCGCAACTTGTTCTTGTCGTAATTCACTTCTTCAACATTACCGTTGAAGTCCGTGAACGGACCATCCTTCACCCGCACTGACTCACCCACTTCGAAGAGCACCTTGGGCCTTGGTTTTTCAACCCCTTCCTGCACCTGCTGAAGGATGTTTTCCACTTCCTTGTCGGTGATGGGAGTGGGTTTATTGGCCCGCCCCCCCACAAAACCTGTCACTTTTGGCGTGCTCTTTACCAAGTGCCAGGACTCATCAGTCATCTCCATCTGCACCAGGAGATACCCCGGGAAAAATTTGCGTTCACTGATGCTTTTTTGGCCGCCCTTCATTTCCACGACCTCTTCCACAGGAACCAGGATCTCCCCAAACTGGTCCTGCATGCCAGAACGTGCAATGCGCTCCACCAGGGCACGTTGTACGCTCTTTTCAAACCCCGAATAGGCATGGACCACATACCAGCGCATTGTCATCAATCGGCCCTTCCCATCAATCGTTGCACGATCACCAGAAAACCCCAGTCCACCAACCACAGGAACAACCCCATGACAACCACTAATCCGAATACCACAAGCGTGGTTTGCCAGGTTTCGCGACCAGTGGGCCATATGACCCGACGGGTTTCCACCATGGATTCCTGAGCAAAGGCAAAAAACTGCTTGCCCGGCTCGGTAAACCAAGCTACCAGCGCGCCTGCGCCCATTCCAGCCAACACCAGCAAAACGCGAACCACCAACGCCTGTTCTGCCAGTTGGTAGTAACCCGCGATACCCGCAATGAGCAGGGCCACCGCAAAAACAAATTTGATCTTGTCCGCCATTGCAGCGTGAATCCTTATGCCGTGCTGTTCGTCTGGCAGGCCAGGAGGGTCTCGAACCCCCAACCTACGGTTTTGGAGACCGTCGCTCTGCCAATTGAGCTACTGGCCTGCGGTCAAAGCTCTACTCGATGACCTTGGCGACGACGCCGGCACCCACAGTGCGACCGCCTTCACGAATCGCAAACCGCAGCCCCTCTTCCATGGCAATCGGCGCAATCAATGTCACCGTCACCGATACGTTG
>JAJZEL010000093.1 GCA_021828575.1 Pseudomonadota bacterium | reverse complement strand
TCTGTAGCGAGTAGTTCAGTCGCGCATGCATGCCCACCACCACATTTTCTTGCAGGCTCATGTCTTCAAAGAGACGAATGTGTTGAAAGGTTCTTGAAATTCCCAAACGAGCAATCTTATGAGCTGGCATACCCCAAAGACCTTTTCCATTGAACGACACATGGCCGGAAGTGGGTGGGTATAGACCCGAGATCAGGTTGAACAGCGTGGTTTTTCCTGCCCCGTTGGGGCCAATGAGGCCAACAATTTTCCCATGGTCGACATTGAAACTGACATTTTCCAGCGCCATCACGCCGCCGAACTGTCGGGTCACCCTTTCAAGCTTTAGCATGACATCCGTTTCCTGAAACGTCCGGGTTGCCATAAACCGCCAGGCAAGAACAGTACGACCATCACCAGAATCAATCCATTGGCTGCCATCCTGTAGTCTTGAAGACCTCTCAGCAATTCGGGAAGTATGGTCAGGATGGCAGCTCCCATCAAAGGACCGGGAACCCCACCAATTCCTCCAAGTACTGCCATGGTCAGAATGTCCACAGCTGCTTCAAAACCAAAGTTTCCCGGGCTGAGGGTGAACGTGTAATGGGCACTGAGCCCCCCGGCAAGACCTGCAATGGCAGCGCCAAGCACAAAGGCGAACAGTTTTATCCTGTCCGTATGAATGCCCATGAGTCTGGCGGCAGTTTCGTCTTCGCGAATGGCTTCGAATGCCCTGCCCATTTTTGACTTTTTCAGAGCAACCACCAACAATACAGTCAGTATCAAGGTCCCAAGGACATGCCACCATTGTGTCAGGGGAGGAATCCCGTTCAAACCCAAAGCGCCTCCTGTGATGTCCATGTTCAGCAGGATGATTCTGACCACTTCACCGAATCCCAGCGTGGCCATGGCCAGATAGACTCCTGTCAGGCGCAGAAGAGGGATGCCGATCAAGATGGCAGCGGTGGCAGGCAAGCTTGTGGCTACGAATAACGCCACTGAAAAGGGCCAGGAAGTTTGCATGGACACCAGCGCTCCAGCATAGGCCCCTATTCCCATGAATGCGGCATTGGCCAATGTGAGCAAGCCGCATGAAAGGGTGAGATAAATCGACAGGGCGAGCAGGCCATTGATACCAATGCCCAGAATGATGTCACTGTATGCATTCCACCATGAAACCCAGTCCATCAGCCCTCCCGCAACTTTCCAGTTCCGAAGAGACCTTGTGGACGCCAGAGTAGCATCAGGAAAAGCAGACCAAAGGAAAAAGCATCACGGTAATCACTGGACAGAAAGGTGACGGCAAACACTTCGGAGGCTCCCAGGAAAAAACCTCCTAGAACAGCACCTCGAACATCTCCCAAACCACCAAGAATGACAGCGGCAATCCCCTTGTGCAGCATGGATTGCCCCATGAATGGAGATATGGCGTTGAACGAAAGCCCTATGAGGATGCCGGCAGCCCCACCCAGAGCTGCCGCCATGAAACTTGTCATGTGAAACAGTCGTTCCACTGGAATGCCCAGCAAGGCACTGGTCTGTCGGGATTCTGCTATGGCCCTGAGCGCCAGTCCCATGCGTGTTCTCTTTAACATCCAGACCATGACGGCTGTCAGCAGGAGCGAAAGCACAGTGATGGAAATCTGTAGCAATGTCAGCCGTGTCTCGCCCCACTGAAACTCGAGGTCGGGAAACAGGTTGGCTGGATAACGCTGGTTGTCTGCACCAAAAACGCCCTGGGCCAGACTCGTCATTAGAATGGTGGCCCCGATAGTGGCAATCATGGGCATCAGATGGTTGGCCTGACGGTTACGCAGGGGTTTGAGTATCAGGATATCAATCAGCAAGCCGAGGCAACCGGCACAAAGCATGCCTGCTGGAAACGCTATCCATAACGGCATGGAAAACCAGGTCACAAGGGCCAATGAAGTATAGGCACCCCACATGAAAATCCCGCCATGGGACAGGTTGATGACCCCTAGAACGCCAAAAACGAGTGTGAAGCCCAGCGCAAAAAGAGCGTACACACTTCCCAGGCTGATGGCATTGACGAGTTGCTGTTCCCACATGTCATTTCATCAGTACAAACTGTCCGTTTTTGATCACGTAGACAAAAGGCAGCTGGTCTGCGTCGTAGCCTGCGGGTTTCTTGTCTTGCCCATGAGCCGGCCGGAAGGCGAATTTTCCTGTGGCTCCAATATGAGTGGTCTTGGGCAGAGCATCGCGCAGGGATTGGCGATCACTGTTCAGGTTTCCGGACAATGCTATATGATTCAATGCATCTGCCACGATGTACAAGGCGTCATAGGATTGGGCGGAAAACTGGTTGGGGGGAGTTCCATATTTTTTCCGATAAGCTGAAATGAAATGCTGATTTTCGGGTGACGGGTTATCGCTGAACCATGGTGACCCCACGATGGTTCCTTCCGCAGCTTTTCCAGCATTCTGGATCAGTTGAGGTGAATTGAAACCATTGCCGCCAATAAAAGGCTGCTTCATTCCAAGGGACCTAGCTTGCAACATGATGTTGGCCCCTTCTTCCGAGAGGCAGGGACAAATGATCGCGTCTGGATGGAGGGCCATCAATTTGGTGAGCTGCGGTTTGAAGTCCACATCACCACGCGAATAGGTTTCTGTACCTGCAATGACCATGTGTTGGTCCTCCAGGGATTTTCTGAATACATCGTATCCACTTTTGGTGAACGCATCGTCATTGCCGTAGATGATGCCCGCCGTCCGTATGTGCAGGTGGCTGATTGCAGACTTTAGCGTGACAGGAACCACGTCCGATTCCATGGGCGAGCTGCGGAAAGTATAGGGGCCCATGTCGGTGATGCCAGTGGCTGTGTTGCTTGTGCCAAATGCCACGAAATGGGCTGCATTGGCAATGGGGCCTGCCGCGAACATGGAATTGGAGAGAGTCGGGCCAAATATCATGAGCACCTTGTCACGAAAGGCCAGTTTTTTGTAAACGTTGATGGCCTCCTCTTTTTTGCCGCGCTCATCTTCCACTACCAGTTGAATGGGAACCCCGTGAATGCCTCCTTGTGCATTGATTTCATCGGCAGCAAGCTCGAATCCGTTGCGAATGGGTATCCCGTATTGGGAAGCGGGTCCTGTCAGGGCTTCTGCCACACCAATTTTGATATCGGCTGCATGTGCCAGAGAAAAAAAGAAGAGGGGAAGCAGGCCGGCCATGAGCAGGCGGCAGGATGTCTTGATATTCATCAGGCTAAGGAATCCGTCAGGAAAGCCGTTATATTACTATGATTAGGAAAGGTTTTCTTCACTGATGGAATGATTTCCCTTTCCTGTGCTAGAATGTAAGGTCGCGAAAGGAGGTTATTACGTCCATGGTCATTTACGATCTCTCCTGCCCGTTGGAGCACCGTTTCGAAGGCTGGTTCGAGTCCGCTTCCAGTTTCGAGGATCAGCGCCGGGAGGGCTACCTGTCATGTCCGCTTTGCAATTCTTCAGAAGTCAAACGGATGCCTTCGGTGCCGCATCTGGCGCAATCATCCGGGACTCAGGAGTCACCGGCGCATACGCGCATCCTCCCTTCATCAATGGGCGGGCAGGCCCCCATGCTAATGGTTTCCGGCCATCTGGTCCAGATGCTGAGGCAGCAGGTGGTTCAGCAGGTGCTCGCCATGACGGAAGATGTAGGTGATGACTTTGCCGAAGTGGTGCGCGATATGCATTACGGTGACATGCCGTCCAAAAATATTCGCGGAGTGGCTAGCCAGGATGACTTGCAGGATTTGCACGATGAAGGCATAGATGTCATGGTGCTTGGCATTCCCGATGTTCTCGGTTCCACTCATTGACTTCTCACCTTGCGGGCGGTGGGGCGTACTCCAGAAGAACACTGGTCATGCTGATTGCTCCTAGTTCAATGATGCCCTCTGCCGGGAAGCTGATAGTGTCTTCCGGGCTCGCCACTCCAAGAACGTAGAGCAGGGGAAGGTAGTGTTCCAGAGTGGGTACAGCCAGTTTTCCTTCATTCGTTGATCCAGGATTCAGCAAAAACCGCTGGTCCTCTTCCCTGATGGCCGTGCGGACCTTTTGGTCGAATCGGATGGCCCACTCGTGAGTAGGGGCTGTTTCTTCCCACTGAAGCATTCCCAGGTGGTGAACGATGTTTCCGCTGCCCAGAATCAGAACTCCTTTTTTTCTTAGCCATTTCAGTCGGGTTGAAAACGCATAATGCTCTTGGACGGACATCCCGGTAGCAAGGGAAAGTTGCAGCACGGGAATATTGGCATCCGGATAAAGGTATTTCAGCAAACTCCATGCGCCGTGATCCAGTCCCCAGTCCTGATCTGCGACGATGGGGTACTCGCTGGACAGGGTGTCAATGATTTCTCGGGCCAGATCGGGATGTCCAGGGCAACGGTACCTGATTTGATACAGTGCTTTTGGAAACCCGCCAAAGTCATGGATTGTTCTTGGAAGGGCCATGGCTGTCACCGCAGGAACGGGAGTTTGC
>JAJZEL010000050.1 GCA_021828575.1 Pseudomonadota bacterium | reverse complement strand
ATACAAGCTGGTTGGGTACGGTGGAGGCGCACAGTGTACCGTGTTGCGCTTTGAGGACGCGAATGTCTGCTCCGCATGCGGCCCACCACCCGGAGAGGGATCATATCCCGGAATACTGCCTTGCAGAATCTGTCCGCGGACGTGTGAATAATTGGACACGACGGTGAATTTCGCTCACCTACAAGTAGCGATCATTTGAAAAATTATAATTGCGCGCTAAAAGCCACAAGGATTTTCCCACCCTGCTCGTCAGGGTGAACACAATACGCCGCTTCGACTAAACCACCAACAGTGAGCCTAATGGCATTGTTTTTCTTTGTTTGTCTGTTAGTTACAGCTCTTTCCAGTTTATGGAAGGAGGGTGGTCGTATTGTCCTCCCCGGGTTGATGCGCGCGGGAGCATTTCATGAAACGCATGCTGTTCAATGCAACTCATTCAGAAGAGTTGCGAGTTGCCATTGTCGATGGCCAGAAACTCATTGACCTGGATATTGAGTATTCAGGCAAGGAACAACGAAAAAGCAATATATACAAGGCAATCATCACCCGGGTCGAACCCTCTCTTGAAGCCGTTTTTGTAGATTACGGATCCGAGAGGCACGGATTCCTTCCCATCAAGGAAATTGCCCGCTCTGCCCTTGCCCTGCCTGAAGGAGAAGTTTCGCGGGGTAAAATCGCCAGCCTTCTGCGTGAAGGTCAGGAATTGCTCGTTCAAGTAGAAAAAGACGAGCGCGGCAACAAAGGGGCTGCACTCACCTCCTACATCAGTCTGGCTGGACGTTACCTGGTTCTGATGCCAAACAATCCCCGAGGAGGCGGTGTATCACGACGCGTGGAGGGTGACGAAAGGACTGAGCTCCGTGATGTCCTGTCGCAACTTCATGTCCCGGAAGGCATGTCCCTGATTGCACGTACGGCCGGCATCGGTCGTTCTGTCGTAGAACTGCAGTGGGATCTCAACTATCTGCTACAGCTCTGGAGTGCCATCGACGAAGCCGGCAAAAGCCAGAATGGTCCCTTTTTTATTTATCAGGAAGGAAGTCTGGTGATACGCGCCATCAGAGACCTGTTCCAACCTGACATTGGTGAAATTCTCATTGACACGGACGCCGTCCATGAACAGGCTCGTCAATTCATGGGGCATGTCATGCCCGGCAATGTGCACAAGGTAAAACTGTACCGGGATGATGTTCCCCTGTTTTCCCGATTCCAGATTGAACACCAGATTGAAACAGCCTACAGACGGGATGTGACGTTGCCATCAGGTGGTGCCATTGTCATAGACCACACCGAGGCTTTGGTCTCGATTGATGTCAATTCGGCTCGCGCCACGCGTGGGGCCGATATCGAACAAACCGCTCTGAACACCAATCTGGAAGCCGCTGAAGAAATCGCCAGGCAGCTCAGACTTCGTGATCTGGGTGGACTGATCGTCATCGATTTTATTGATATGGAAAGTCCTCGCAACCAGAGGGACGTGGAAAACAGATTGAAGGATGCCCTCAGGCCTGATCGAGCCAGGGTGCAAACGGGGAAAATTTCCCGATTCGGACTGCTCGAATTATCCAGGCAACGTCTGCAACCTTCCCTTGGAGAAACCAGCCATACGCCCTGCCCCCGTTGCCATGGCACGGGGTTCATACGGGATACCGAATCCTCCGCCCTCCATATCCTCCGCATATTGCAGGAGGAGGCCATGAAGGAAAACACGGCCATTGTACGTGCCCAGGTACCTGTTGATGTGGCCACATTCCTGTTGAATGAAAAACGCTCTGACATTTACGCCATTGAGTCACGCCTCAAAGTTCATGTCATGCTGATACCGAATGTCCATCTGGAAACGCCCAACTATTCGGTACAGCGCATCAGGCATGATGAGGCCAATCAGATGGACTTGAGCGAAGCCAGTTATCAACTGGTCAGAGCACCGGAAGAGACGCAAGACCAAAGGCCTCGGCAGGAAACACAAAAACCTCAACGCCAGGTGGCCGCAGTAAGGGACATCACGCCCGAACAACCTGCCCCCACCCTGAAACCGGTTGCCGGTGGCCAGGAACTGCCTTTTGCGCGCGAGGACAGAAAGTCCTTTTTTGGCACAATCCTGGGTTGGCTAAAAGGGGGAACCCCTGCGTCAACAGACGACAAACCTGTGCATTCACAGGAACCTGCCCAAGTGCAGGCAGCAGCCCCATCAGGGGAAGCGCCTGCACCGCAGCGTGAAAGACGTGATCGCCAACAAGCCGGAAACCAGAATAATGACCGCAGGCGCTCACGGTCAGGTCGCCAACGCAATGAACGAGATGGTCGTCAGGAAGCGCAGGAAGGTGAAAAAACGCCAACACCTCGTGAACATGCACAACAGCGTGGACAGCGCGGTACCCCAAGAAACCAGCCACTCCCTGTTCCTGACAAGGTCGAAAATGACCTTCACTCTTCAGCCTCAGAGACTCGCAATGCACCGGATACGGACGTGGAGCAACAGGACACGGCTTCATCTCCGCGTGAGGGGCGGAATCGTCGTCGTAGGGGAGGACGTCGCAATGGGGGACGCAGATTTAACGGAGCGGTTGCTCCTGTGTTTGATCGCAGTGAGTGGGGAGTGCCACAAATCACCACACAGCCCTCACTGGAACTATTGACACAAGGTACGCTGCCCATTGATGAGATCCCCTCTCCAGGTATGTCTGAGCCCCCCCCGGTAGCGGCAGTGGCTCTCGATGTGCCTGCCGTGGTACCCGCCACCATTCAGGAAGTCCCCGAAGTTGCAGCTACTGCGGTTTCACTGCCAGACAGCTCTGAGCCTGAAATTCAATTGGAAGGTGGGTTGGTACTGGTTCAGACACGCACCCATTCCGAGGAAAATACAACAGTGGCAGATGAAGCCAAACGACCGTCGGGGCAACTCAAAAGACGCCGACGTCGCACTCCTCCTGCTGCCTCCACGAAACAAACTGAATCCTCTGGCCCGCTGGTTCAGGTAGAAACCCAGAAAACACAGTAGTGCTCTGATACTCAGCCAAGAGGCCCTTCCCGCGTTTCTAGGGGGGGCCTTTTTTCCCTCAGGCTGCGATGGGTAATGATGCAACAGGCTTTTGCAACGGTGGGTCCAACAGAAAATGGATGCAGGAAATGCCTTCCTGCTGAACCCTGGATTCCAGTTGTTGGACGGAATACTTTCCCAGGGGGGTAGACCAAAAAATCACCATACCCACATTTTGGTCATAAAGAGCTTGTTGTACCGCGCAAAGCTTCGCCTCGACACTTCTCACCCGAATGACCATGCAACGGGCAGGGTCGATACCGGCTTGCCTGAACAGGCTCGATGGGAGATGGTAGGGAGGGGCCACCAACACGACCCAGCGCCCTGTTCCAGAATAACGGCCCATTTCATATTTCAGCACTTCCAACTCGGAGTGATGTCCAAGGGATAATCTGGTATCTATGGTACGTGTGATGACGGGATATTTCTGAAATTCCCGGGATGCCATCAAATGGCGATTCGCCAGACTGGTCAGATGCCTCATGCAATGATGCAGCCAGTTTCGCATGGGTTTACTCCTCCATGGTCCGGATAATGCCCACGCCCAGACCTTCAACCACCAGATGCTGGTTCTGCAGATTCACCAGAATATCCTGAAAGTCAGGATTTTCCGCCTGAAGCCTGACCTGATCGCCTGTCCTGAAAAAGCGTTTGACGGTGACTTCATCACCCAGTCTTGCAACGATGATCTGTCCATCACGGGCCACCTGCGTGGAATGAACGGCCAGCAAGTCTCCATCCATCATTCCTGCATCACGCATACTTTCTCCTCGTATTCGAAGTAAGTAGTGTGCTTCAGGATGAAACATGTGCGGATCGACACGATAATGGGCATCCACGTGTTCTGCTGCCAATATGGGAGAACCAGCAGCGACTCTTCCCACCAGTGGTAATCCTGTCTCATCGGCAGATGGCTTTAGCCTAATGCCTCTTGAAGCACCGGCAAGAAGTTCGATGGCTCCTTTTCGGGCCAACGCCTTGAGATGGTCTTCAGCTGCGTTGGGAGAACGAAATCCCATGGCTGCGCCAAGCTCAGCGCGTGTAGGTGGGATGCCGGTACTCTTTACATACTCCCGGATCCAGTCGAGAATTTGCTGCTGACGCTGTGTAAGTGTGATCATGGCGCCCTCCTGATACTGTATTTTTATACAGTATCAGGAAAAAATCAACACATTAAATTTGGGCCATACCGTCAATGAACTCCATGACCCCCCCAATGCCCGCTCTGTTTCTCGGGCATGGCAACCCCATGCATGCTCTGGTTCCCGGCCCCCTCACCAGGATCTGGGGCGAATTAGGCCAACGTTTGCCTGTCCCTGAAGCCATTCTTGTCATTTCAGCACACTGGCAAACTCCCGTTCCTGCGGTGACAGCCATGGCCCTTCCAAGAACAATCCATGACTTTGGCGGGTTTCCAAAAGCACTGTATCAAATCAGGTACCGTTGCCCTGGACATCCCGATCTGGCCCGAGATTTTCGGGCATATGGGCCGAAGACCGATTTATCG
>JAJZEL010000126.1 GCA_021828575.1 Pseudomonadota bacterium | reverse complement strand
CAATCCATAAAACAATTCGCTTTCATTGGGTGCTGCCCGAAAGGTAAAGAGATTTTTTTCGTACGGGTCTGCCGAATAGAACTGGTGGGGTGTCTGCACCAGAAATAGTTTGGAGTCCTTGAGAAACCCTCCCATGGTGGTCTGCAAAAAAGATCGCGTCGGAATGTGATCACAGTCAAAGATGGCAATAAAATGACCATGAGTCTTTGTCATGGCATGATTCAGATTCCCCGCCTTTGCATACTTGTTGTCCGGACGAGTGAGGTAGTGAATCTTGACCATGGAAGCAAATTCTTCGAATTCAGGACGCCTGCCGTCATCCAGCAAATAGATATTTAATTTGTCTGTTGGCCAATCGATCCCCTGGGCCGCATAGATGGTTGCACGCACCACCTCCAACGGTTCGTTGTAGGTTGGAATATACACATCCACCGTCGGCCAAAGCGTTTCATCCTCAGGCAATGGCACCATCTTCCTGTGCAGCGGCCATGCGGTCTGAAAATACCCCAACACCAGAAAAACATAAGCATAAATTTCAGCAGTCAACAACAGCACTCCCCAGATCAAATCCAGGGAACGATCCCAGTTAAGCGTCGAACTAAGTCGCCACCAGATATAACGCGTTGAAACGGCAAGGGACATGACGATCAAGGCCAGGGAAACCAGATGCCCTGGCACATTCCTGAATAAAATGGTCAACGACAAGAGGGAGACTGAAAAAACCACCTGTCCAAACGTACTGAAGGGAGTGAAAATAAAGGCGGTCGCAATAATAAAAACGAAACTGTAAACAATCAGCCTGACGGAACGATATTCCAGGAGTCCCATCCACTTCTCCTGTCTGACGATCATGAGAGATACTTTTTGGATCGCAACATCGCAGGACTGCGATACGCGTTGCCATGATGTCCCCCATCGGTGGATTACTCCATTCCACCCCTTCCGCGTAAACTGAACCATAGTTGCCGTGCCCGGAACAGTGACTCTGGGTTCGGAAGGTTTCCATGATCCCTTTTTCAAGGAAGAGAGAAGGATCAAAAGTAACAGCCAGAGCAATTGCAACGGGAGTCTCAGAATATCTGCTGCATGGAAAGATTCAAAATCGATATGAGGGAAATAACCTGCAAATACCGACGGATTGTTGACCACGTTGTCCGAAATTTCCCCCCCACCAGCATGACCAGACAACTCGTTGAAGAATAGGGTTTTTAGAAAAACCACCCAATTATCGACGCGGATACCGTTGGCCAGAAAGAATTCATCCCAGGGAAAAGGAGTGCGGTCTCGTCCGTCTCTCATGCCGTGATCCGCTCTGGCTCTGGGTCAGTCAACCAGGTCGCCAACGATAAAAAGTCCCGTGCCGCTTGAGAAGAGGGGGCCCTGGAAAAAATATCCCCTCGTTGCGCATAAGCTTCGCGCAACCCTTCATCCCTGTGGAGTACCACGCGAATGGCCAGGTCGGCGCATTCTGCACGAAGCACCGACAATACATCCCGATCCAACCTGAGGGCCGAATCGAAACGATTGAGTAACGCATGAACCTTGGTGCGTGAGGAAAAGTGACGGATTTTATTCTCGACCTGCCGTAACCGCACCAGTGAAGACAAGCCTGTATCGAGTACCATGATCACCTGATCGGACTGGCATGCGGCCTGCAGTTGCAACGCAGTACCGAGACGAGAACCATCAAATACCACTGTCGTACCCGTGGGAAGTTCCAGCGCATTCAATTCCGTTTCCAACCAGTCAGAACGCTGTTCGATCCATTGATTAAAATTTCCTTCCTGCTCACGGGTAATGCAGCCAAAGGGAATGAAGTCGATCAACTGAGGATTTCGATAGTTGGCATCCTTCCAATCCTTGCCCAGAAGAATTCTGCTTGCAAACCCGTCACTCTCACTCAGGTCCAGGCCAAGATGGCCAGCCAAACTGTTGTCTGAAGACAGATCCATCGCCAGGACCGGCTGACGCTGTGCCGCCAGTGCGTAAGACAACTGTGCCACCACCGTCGTCACTCCCACGCCTCCGGCCAAACCAATGACGGAAATTTTTTTCACTCAGCCTCCTGGGATGCCTGCTGCCAGAAATTGAGAATTTCCTTCAACATTGGCCAAACTTGAAGGGCATGTTGGGATTTCTCCTTCATGCCCGTTTCATGATAGCGCCAGGGCGCATTGCAAAACTGATGTAACTCGTCGATATCTACCCGAGCCAACTCTATCTCATGCAACTTCATGACATTATTCCCACCGCACGCAGCGCTGCGGCCTTGATCTCGTGATTCATCGGTACGCTCACCTAAAAAGCAGTTCTTGACTGGCTGGATAGTTCTGCCTCTCAGGCGAGGGAACCTTTCTTCTGGAGACTTTAAGCACAAACCGTGCCACTTATTCTATTGTAAGAAAAAATTAATATATAACATATTGTTATAAATTAGAGGCAAGGAGGCGGGGACAGTGAGATGTAAAGAATTCCGACACTTGATCGGAATCAGAGGGGCGGTTTGCGTGGTCTGTTTCAGACTCCAGCCAGCGGTGAATTCCCGGTTTGGACTTCGGACACGGCTACTGCACGAAAAGGTTTTCCGAAAACACAGCAGCCCCGGATTACATCGATGCTGTTTTCCGAATTCGTTTCACCCCTGAAAGGGGCAAATCACCCGAAGCGCCGATGCCGCCGCAGCCCTGCCATCAACCCCAGCAACCCGATTCCAAGCAACGCCAAACTCGCAGGCTCCGGCACATGGGCGGCAGCATTGCCGGGAAGCACGGCCCACGAATAGTAGTTGGCGTAGAGCTTGCCGTTCGCGTTCTGGAAGCCGACAACGGTGCCGAAGCTCCACGCGTGATTAGGATTGGACGTGTACTCCGTACCGGACCAGTACACGTAGTTCTGTACGTTCGTGAACAGGCCGTAGTTGGAGTTATGGGTGGTGGTGATGGATGAACCTGCCGTGCCTCCCAGTCCGGTGTAGAACAGTTCCCCCAGCATGCTGTTGGTGCAATTGTAGCGAGAGCAGGTCTGAGTATAGGTGGTCGGCAGCATCCAGGTGCTGTGGCCCAGGTAATTGGTGCTGTCCAGATACTTCACCCAAGCCATGGCACCCCACCAATCCATACCGCCAGAATTGCTGAAATCCCCTGGGCTCAGGTTGTAATTGCCAGCACCAGCATTGTCAAAGCCATTGGGCGTATCATGCACCGTGGGCACTGCTGCGATGATCTGGCTTATCAGATTGGGATCGGTGGCATACATGGAGCCGAAAAGATTGCCGTTCGAACTCCAGGTCACGTTCGCCACGTTGTCGTACACCAGACCCGGACCGTCCGCAATCAAACTCGCCTGTGCGAGATTTGCGCCCAAAAGTCCCGCCGCCAGCAGTGCCGCTGCCTTTGTCTTGTGATTCATTCTGTTCTCCAAAAATTATAGTTGTCGATTGATCAGATATTCCGCTTGCAGGGGGGTTACCGCCCCCTGCATCCCTGAAAGGGGCAAATCACCCGAAGCGCCGATGCCGCCTCAGCCCTGCCATCAACCCCAGCAACCCGATTCCAAGCAACGCCACACTCGCAGGCTCCGGCACTGTGGTCGGCGCAGCGCCGGGGTCGCCCGAGTGCACGGCCCACGCATACATCCCGTTGGCCTTGCTGCTGAGGCTCTGCTCGCCATCGTTGAAATTGAAGTACCACGCGTTATTGGAACCCGGCGCGTACTCCGTGGCCGACCATTCGTAGGTGGGCAGGGCGTAGGAGAACAGAGCGTAGTTGCCGGTGAACGAACTCCCGGCTGTTCCGCCCAGTGCCTTGTAGAAGAGATTTCCCATCTGGCTGCCCGTGCAGTTATATCCAAGGCCAAAGCCGTTGGAGGAGTGGTACGAGCAGGTCGGATCCGGCTGGGTGGTCGTCGGCAGCCCCCAACCGGTAACGGTTACTTGCTGCCCGGCGCTGTTGTAGCCGGTGATGCTGAGGTTGCCCGCCCAAGTGTTGGCCGCCGACCACGTCATCTTATTACCGTTCATGTAGGCACTGGAAAGCCACGTCAGATTCGTCGTCGAATCGTAATACGCCTGATATGTCGTGCCCCCGGCCGTCGTCGGCAAAATTCCGGTGAACATGTCCGCCTGCGCCATACTGGTCATTCCCAGCAATGCAACTCCAATCAATGTGCCCAACTTGCGATGTGTCGTCATGAGAGTCCCCAATGGTTGTTTGGTTATTTCCATTTTTTCTGCTCCCGGGGTGTTCGCAATATTCATGCCAAAAATGAAATTCCAATTTAATTTCAATTTGTTATTTAAAATAAGCAAATTTCCGATGGGACGATCTGTAAAAATTTTCGACACCACTGGGACGATCTGTAAAAATTTTCGACACCACTAGGGGTGGAGTGCAAAGCGCCCGGCGCGGATGCACAGTTTGGTTTGGTCACGGCTTGGGTGACGATGGCGGTTCCTCGGAAATAATCTCTTTCCGGTAAGTCTGGCTTGAGGATTCAGGACGGATGGGAGAGGACTTTCTGGAACAGGGTCATCTGTCCTTCGCTGGTTTCATCCCAAC
>JAJZEL010000123.1 GCA_021828575.1 Pseudomonadota bacterium | reverse complement strand
CTCCTGGGGTACGGAAGAAGAGCCGTGCATGACCAGGTGGGTGTTGGGGATACGGGCATGGATTTCCTTGACGCGCCAGATGGCCAGGGTGTCGCCTGTGGGGGCCTTGGTGAACTTGTAGGCACCATGGCTCGTACCGATGGCAATGGCCAAGGCATCCACTTCCGTCTGGCGGACGAAATCGGCAGCCTGCTCAGGGTCGGTGAGCAACTGGTCATGACTCAACTGCTTGTCAGAACCGTGTCCATCTTCCTCGCCCATCATGCCGGATTCCAGTGAGCCCAGGCAGCCCAGTTCGCCTTCCACGGACACACCGACGGCATGGGCCATGTCCACTACCTGGCGGGTGACTTTCACATTGTATTCGTAGCTGGAAGGGGTCTTCATGTCTTCCATCAGGGAGCCGTCCATCATGACGCTGGAAAAGCCGGAACGGATGGAACGCTGGCATACGGACGGGCTGGCACCGTGGTCCTGGTGCATGCAGACGGGTATCTCGGGGTACATTTCCACTGCGGCTTCGATCAGCTTGCGCAGGAAGGGCTCGCCAGCGTACTTGCGGGCACCGGCAGAGCCCTGCATGATCACCGGGCTGTTGGTGGCTTTGGCCGCTTCCATGATGGCCTGGATCTGTTCAAGGTTATTGACGTTGAAGGCGGGCAGGCCATAGCCGTTTTCAGCCGCATGATCGAGCAGTTGACGCAGGGAAATGAGAGCCATGATTTTTCCTCGGAGGTTGGTGAAATGTATGGTTAACGGGAAAGCGATGATTGGGCAGGAAGACCCAGGCGCTCCATGAGTTCCGCATAGCTGTCCAGTACCTGGTCGGGTCCTGAGGCGGCAATGGGTTCCCCATGGTTGTAGCCGTGATTGAATGCCCAGACGGGTACGCCCGCCTGACGCGATGCCTTGACGTCGTTACTGGAATCCCCCACGAACAGGGCTTCGCTTGCACTGACCCCGGCTTTTTCCAGCGCCAACTGGAGTGGTTGCGGGCTGGGCTTGCCATGGGGGGTGTCCCCTCCCGCCACCAGGACATCAAATACGCATGTCAGGGCGTGGTGATCCAGCAGACGCTGGGTGAGTGCCCGGTCCTTGTTGGTGACCACACCCAGTCGGCAACCTTGCTCCTGAAGGAGCGCCAGCGCTTCACGGGCACCAGGGTAGGGGGCACTCAGCAATCCGGTGAGTTCGTCATAGATTTCCAGAAAACGCGGATACCATCGGGCATAAAGGGGGCTGGTCCGAACCTCTGGGTCACCGGAGAGGCGTTCCAGCACGTTTCCAAACAACCAGGCCGTACCGCGTCCGATCCACTGGCGGATGAGCTCGTCAGGAAGCCGGGACAACCCGGCTTCATCCAGGGTGCGATTGACGGACTCGGCGATTTCTCCTGCCGTATCCACGAGGGTTCCGTCCAGGTCGAACATGATGAAACGAGGCTGGAATTCGCCCTTCATGCTCAGTAGGCCTTGCGTTTCTGGTCCATGAGCTTGAGGATCATGGGAGTGAAGATCAGTTGCATGGCCAGCCCCATTTTTCCGCCGGGCACCACCAGGGTGTTGGGACGGGTCATCCAGGAATCGTGCAGCATGGACAGCAGGTAAGGAAAGTCGATGCCGTGGGAATCGGTGAACCGAATGACCACCATGCTTTCATCGGGGGAAGGGATTTCCTTGGCGATGAAGGGATTGGAGGTGTCCACGGTGGGTACGCGCTGGAAGTTCACGTGGGTCCGGGAGAACTGGGGGCACAGGTGTTTGACGTAATCAGGCATGCGTCGCAGGATCACGTCGGTCACGGCTTCCGGCGAATAACCACGCAGTTTCTGGTCACGATGGAGCTTCTGGATCCATTCGAGGTTGATGATGGGTACCACACCCACGAGCAGGTCCACCTGGGCGGCCACGTTGATTTTTTCATCGGCATAACCCCCATGCAGGCCCTCATAGAACAGCAGGTCGCTGTTGGGTTCCATGTTTTCCCAGGGAATGAACGTGCCGGGCGGCTGCTTGTAGGGCGCGGCCTCCGCATCATCATGAAGGTAACGGCGCACCTTGCCGGTTCCCGTGGCTCCGTAGGTCTTGAACAGGCCTTCCAGTTCTTCCAGCAGGTTGGCTTCCGGGCCAAAGTGGCTAAAGTTGGGATTGCCCTGGGCTTCCTGTTCCTTCATGGCTGCGCGCATGGCGGCACGGTCATGGCGGTGAAAGGAATCGCCTTCCACTACTTGAGCGTGGATTTTTTCGCGGCGAAAAATGTGCTTGAAGCTGTTCATGACTGTCGTGGTACCAGCTCCCGACGAGCCGGTCACGGCAATGATGGGGTGTTTGCGTGACATGTTGAAGGATCCTCTTGAGGCTTTTTATATCTGAATCAGGAGCGATACAGGCCGCGTTCGCTGAAAAGGGGCGATTTGTAGGACTGGTCTGTGCCGGAGTCGAACTGCTGATGGTAATGAACCACGCGTTCCACTTCATTGCGCGACCCCAGAATGACGGGAATGCGCTGGTGGATCTGCGTGGGCACCACATCCATGATGCGTTCGCGACCGGTGCTGGAAAGGCCGCCGGCCTGTTCTACGATCATGCTCATGGGATTGGCTTCGTACATGAGGCGCAGACGTCCGGGCTTGCTGGGATCTTTGTTGTCACGAGGGTACATGAAAATGCCGCCGCGGATCAGGATGCGGTGGACTTCGGCCACCATGGAAGCGATCCAGCGCATGTTGAAGTCGCGTTCACGGGGACCGGTCTTGCCTGCCTTGCATTCATTGATGTAGCGGGTGACAGGGGGTTCCCAGAACCGTTCGTTGGATGTGTTGATGGCAAATTCGCTGGTGTCGGCCGGAATCTTGATGTCCCGGTGGGTCAGGATGAAGTTGCCGATTTCACGGTCCAGGGTGAACCCGTGCGTGCCATTGCCCACGGTGATTACCAGCAGGGTGGCCGGGCCGTACAGCGCATAGCCGGCAGCCACCTGACTGGATCCGGACTGGAGGTAATCGGCGGTTTGTGGTTCGCCTTTTGCGGGGGCGCGCAAAATCGAGAAGATCGAGCCCACGGAAACGTTGCCATCAATGTTTGACGAACCGTCCAGTGGATCAAAAATGGCCAGGAAGGGGCCACGCTTGTGCGGTGCGCGAATGGGAAAGGGATCGTCCATTTCCTCTGACGCCACGCCGGCCACCAGGCCGCCCAGCTGGAAGGTGTTGACGAAAGCTGTGTTGGACAGTACGTCCAGAGGTTTCTGGGTTTCACCCTGGACGTTGACGGTATCCAGGGAACCCGTGGCTCCACCGAGGGCGCCGCGGGCGCTCAAGGCGGCAATGGCCTTGACGGCTGCAGCCACGTCCACCAGCAGTGCGGCCAGATCGGCGCCATCAGGCGTGCCGCTGAGATTTTCGATCAAAAACTTGGATAAGGTTGTCCGTCCAAGATGCATGGAACACTCCCCCCGCTAAATAAAATAGTTATATGTATCACGTCATTAAGCGTAGACGTGGCTCCTCCGGATGATAGCGTGAGGCTTGGTATAAGCAATACTCAGTTTTTCTTATTCAATTGATAAGAACTGTTAATGCCTTGAGGCCACATCACTGGCGTCCGTTTGACTCGTTGCAACTTTCTCGCTATTGTAACCCAATGCTGGAAACAATAACCGTCATCCTTTTTCTCGCCGCCGTTGCCTTCGTGATGTTCACCTGAGGGACTCAGCGCTGCTTCAGCAGACGCTGTTTTTCCCTCTGCCAGTCACGTTCTTTTTCGGCTTCACGCTTGTCGTGCTGCTTCTTGCCCTTGGCAAGTCCCACTTCGGCCTTGATTTTCCCTCGGGAATAATGCAGGTTCAGGGGCACCAGGGTGTAGCCGGCACGTTCCACCTTGCCTATCAGTTTGGCGATTTCTTCTGCATGCAAAAGCAGTTTGCGTGAGCGGGTCGGGTCAGGCTTGATGTGGGTGGAAGCCGTGGGTAGCGGGCTGATGTGCGATCCGATGAGATAGAGTTCACCCGAGAGGATGACCACATAGGCTTCGCGCAACTGGATACGCCCGGCGCGGATGGCCTTGACTTCCCATCCTTCCAGGGCAATCCCGGCTTCCAGGCGTTCCTCGATGAAATAGTCATGAGTCGCCTTGCGATTGTCCACAATGCTCATTTTGGGGTATCTTTGCGGGTTGAATCCAGACATTCTATCCCATTGGCCTTGCCCATGACCCGAGTTGAAAAGACTGTGCTGGTCCTGCATTCCGCCCAGGACATGTGGACGCTGGTCAATGACATTCCGTCCTATCCGCAGTTTCTGCCCTGGTGCAGCGCCACCGATGTGCATGAAGTGAATGGGCCGGACACGGTGGCCACCATCCACATCAACTTTCATGGGTTGCGACAGCATTTCACCACGCGCAATCATTCGGTGCCGGGCGAATCCATGGTCATGGCGCTGCTGGACGGCCCCTTCAAGACCACCGTCGGTGGGTTGACCTTCGGTGGTTTCGCCGTGGCGATCGGCGGTGCGCTCATCGCGCCGCTGTTCTTCATGACGCTGTTCGGGATGCTCGAGATCGCGCTCGTCGCGTTCGCGCAGACAAATCTCGAT
>JAJZEL010000247.1 GCA_021828575.1 Pseudomonadota bacterium | reverse complement strand
TACTGATCCAAAGGGGCGCGTGGAAGGTACGGTCGTTGAAATTCTTGAGCATGTGAATCACCAGCTCGTGGCTCGGTTGCATGAACAGGATGGTGTGCTTTTTGCCGTGGCGGAAAATCGTCGTATCAGTCAGGATCTTTTGGTGGCTCCGGGAGAAACTGGCGGAGCCAGCCCCGGGCAGGTGGTCATGGTGGAACTGATCAAGCAACCGAGCAGGCAGTCGGAGCCCATTGCACGAGTCGTGGAAGTCATCGGGCAGTATGCAGACCCTGGAATGGAAGTGGAAATTGCGTTGCGCAAGCACGAATTGCCCCATGAGTTTTCTCGTGAGGTAATGGCATGTGCAGAAGCACTTCCTCGTGAGGTCCGGAAGTCAGATTTCAAGGGAAGGGAGGATGTGCGGTCCCTCAGTCTTGTGACCATTGATGGTGAGACAGCCCGGGATTTTGACGATGCCGTGTATGCCGAACCCAGTGCATCCGGTTTTCGATTGGTGGTAGCCATCGCCGATGTATCCTGGTATGTGAAACCGGACGATGAACTGGATCGGGAAGCGAAGGAGAGGGGAAACAGCGTGTATTTTCCCAGACGGGTCATCCCCATGCTGCCGGAAGCGCTGAGTAACGGATTATGTTCCCTGAATCCGGAAGTGGATCGTCTGTGTATGGTATGTGACATGCAGGTGACTCTGGAAGGTGCAATCCTTCAATACCGCTTTTACCCCGGCGTCATGCATTCCCGAGCCCGTCTGACCTATACCCAGGTGGCCGAGGTGCTAGAAAATCCTGAACGGGCAAATGAAACCCTGAAGCCCTTGTTGACCCATTTGAAAAACCTGGAAACGGTTTTCAGAGGTTTTTTGACGGCACGCGAACATCGGGGTGCCATTGATTTTTCCAGTGAAGAAACACGGATGGTATTCAATGCTCATGGCAAGATCGAATCCATTATCCCGGTGGAACGGAATGATGCACACCGTCTGATTGAGGAATGCATGCTGGCTGCCAATGTATGTGCCGCAGATTTTCTGCATTCTCATTCTCACCCGGTGTTGTACCGAATTCATCCGGTGCCTGCTGAAGAACGTCTGGAGGCATTAAGGGATTTTTTGGGGGAGTTTGGCTTGCACTTGTCTGGTGGCGAGACGCCCAGTGCGGGAGACTATGCCCGGTTGATCAAGAAGATTCAGGGACGACCTGACCAACATTTGATAGAAACCGTCATGTTGCGGTCGCTTCAGCAAGCTCAGTACAGTCCCGACAATGTGGGTCATTTCGGGTTGGCTTACCCAGCGTACGTGCATTTCACGTCGCCCATTCGCCGCTATCCCGATCTGCTCGTTCATCGCGCCATTCGCGCGGTTCTGGCAGGAAAAGCCTATGGTCCGGTAGACTGGAAGCAGATCGGGCAACATTGTTCCATGACGGAACGCAGGGCAGATGAAGCCACGCGAGATGTGGAATCCTGGCTCAAGTGTTTTTTCATGAAGGACCGGATTGGCAACGAGTTCGTCGGGTCAGTCAGTGCAGTCACCAGTTTCGGATTATTCGTTCTGCTGGACGAGTTCTATGTGGAAGGGTTGGTCCATATCTCCGAACTGGGCGCTGATTACTTTCATTTTGATGCTCCTCGACACCAACTGTTGGGAGAGCGTACCGGGCAGCGCTTTCGTCTGGGAGACAGGTTGCGTGTGCAATTGGCACGCGTGGACATGGAATCCAATAAAATCGACTTTGTCCTGAAGGCTGCCATGCGACAGGATGGTCGAAAAACTTCCAGAAAACATTGAGATGCCTAAACAAAAGTTGATTTACGGGTTCCACGCCGTATCCAGTCGCATGAGACACCATCCGGCAACGGTCAGGGAATTGTATGTGGACGAAGAACGTCATGATCCCAGGGCCAGAGATTTTCTGGCCTTGGCCAAGTCAGTGGGTATCATTCCCAGAAAACTGTCAGGACAGCGCCTGGTAGGCATGACAGGAACAGCCCGGCACCAGGGGGTTGTGGCTGTTGTGGACGAACTGGAACAGCGTATGGATCTGTTCTCGCTCGTGGAGGAAACGGGCGACGATCTGGTATTGCTTGTCCTGGACGGAATACAGGACCCCCATAATCTGGGAGCCTGTTTGCGTGTGGCCGATGCCATGGGGGTGCATGCAGTCGTGGCTCCTCGTGACCGTGCAGTGGCTTTGTCCCCCACCGTGATGAAAGTGGCTTCTGGCGCAGCAGAAACTGTTCATTACCTAACGGTAACCAATCTGGCGCGAACCTTGCGGGAACTGAAGGACATGGGTGTCTGGGTGGTGGGTGCAGATGACCAAGCCAAGGACGATTTGTTTTCTGTCCATTTACAGCGTCCATTGGCTTGGGTGTTGGGAGCTGAAGGGGCAGGACTTCGTCGGTTGACGAAGGAGACCTGCGATCAGTTGGTCAAGATTCCCATGTGGGGTTCGGTGGAATCACTCAATGTGTCTGTGGCAGCGGGTATCTGTTTGTATGAAACGCGCCGGAGAATGCCCGATGCCAGACCCTCAGTGGTGGCTGGAGACGGTTCCGGTATGCGGTGATCGCTAATCGTGCAGGTGAGGTGATATGGAAGAAGACGAGCAATTGGATAATATTCAGGCTTATGAGTTGACCCAGTCCATCATCAATGCCTTGCCTGTGCCTATTTTTGTCAAGGATTCCGATGGGGTCTATGTTTATTGCAATCGGCCATTCGAGGCATTTGTGGGCAGGAGGATTCACGAAATCGTGGGCCGGAGTGTGTTCGATTTGTGGAACCCTGATCTGGCAAGGGTTTACCACGAGGCTGATGTGGAACTGTTTCGTGCAGGTGGGCAGCAACAGTACGAAGCCCAGGTCAAAGGGGCCGATGGATCGTTGAGAGATGTGATTTTTCACAAGGCCGTTTTTCGGTCGGCTGGAGAACGATACATGGCAGGTGCCATTCTCGATATCAGTGCACGAAAACATGCGGAACGAGAACTCGAGAAGGTGGCGTTGACGGATACCCTGACGGGAGCTGCTAGCCGTTATCACCTGAATGGCGTGCTGGACAAGGCATGCAAGATGGTAGTCCGCCAGGGGCACCTGATGGCGATCATGAGTCTGGATCTGGATGGTTTCAAACCCATCAATGATTCTTTCGGGCACCATGCCGGGGACGAATTATTGGTGCAGGTGACCGCTTTGCTGCGAAACAGCGTACGCGAGACGGATACAGTGGCTCGATTGGGTGGCGATGAATTTGCACTTGTATTTGAAGGGTTGACTCATCGGGATGATGCCAGTGATCTTGCAAAAAACCTGCTGGATCGGCTGGCAGAGACTGCTTTTCATGTGTTTGGGCAAACTGTCCGGTTGGGAGCCAGCATCGGCATCTCTTTCTGTCCTGACCACGGCAGGACCCCCGAACAACTATTGAAATGGGCCGATTTTGCACTGTATGACGCAAAACGGGCCGGTAAAGGGTGTTATCGCATGGCACCGGATTCCCCAAAAATCCTTTGATTTTGATTATCAAGCTATTTTCGGCTAGAATGCCGGGTTCCTGAAACCTTGCTTGTAACGAAGCCCATCGTGACAGGCTTTGTCGCACCTGCGACATATCCACAAGGAGATGATATGAGGCACTATGAAATCGTTTTTATCGTTCACCCCGATCAAAGTGAACAGGTTGGCGCCATGGTGGAGCGCTACCGCAACATGATCACCCAGGGAGGGGGAGTCTCCGATCTCCTGGAAGACTGGGGGCGTCGTCAGTTGGCTTACCCCATCCAGAAAGTACACAAGGCTCACTACGTCCTGATGAACGTGGAATGTGAGCATACCGTTGTGACTGAACTGGAAAATGCTTTCCGGTTCAACGACGCTGTCCTGCGTTATCTGACGTTGCAAATGAAAACCGCCGTGACGACCCCTTCTCCCATGATGCGTGAAGAAAAGAGGTCAGCACCCCGCGAAGAGTTGGTGCGTGATGCTGACGTGCCTGCCGATACCGCTCAAGCCGTTTGAACCGAAACGACCTGATACTTGGTGGCACGATCGTGACTTGTGACGCGCTGCGTTACACCCCGGCAGGGATGCCCTTGCTCAACTTCGTCCTGTTTCACGAATCAGTGGCAGGTGAGGGCGAACAGGCATTCGCGGCCCATTTTGAATTGCCGGTGTCCATTACAGGACAGGCAGCCATGGAATTGGCCCGCCTGGGAGTGGGTACCAGACTGGTTCTGAAAGGTGCCCTGGTACCCAGAAGTCGTCGCGGTCAACAATTGGTCATGCGTGCTGCCCAATACAAACTAGCTGATGGAGATTGAATCAATGGCTCGACCCAATGGAAAAAAGGACGGGAAGTCGGATACCCGAAACAACAATCGCGGCAGCGCATTCCGTCGCCGGAAATTCTGCCGTTTTACCGCTGAAAAAATTGAGTGGGTAGATTATAAGGATGTGGATCTGCTCAAGGATTTCATCAGCGAAAACGGAAAGATCATTCCATCGCGCATTACGGGAACAAAGGCCCGTTACCAGCGCCAACTGGGTACTGCCGTGAAGCGTGCGCGATTTCTGGCTTTATTGCCTTACACTGATTTGCACTAAGGAGAACTCCCATGGAAGTCATTCTCATGGAAAAGGTCGTCAACCTGGGTCAACTGGG
>JAJZEL010000193.1 GCA_021828575.1 Pseudomonadota bacterium | reverse complement strand
CCATGTACAAATGATCTCGACAACGGGAAAATGCATGAAGATCGTCATCATCGGGCAGCAGGATTTTGGCAAGTCCGTTCTGGAAGCTTTTTTGGCACGAGGGGATGAAGTGGTGGGGGTTTTCTGCGCTCCCGAAAAGGAAGGGGCGCGTCCGGATCCTCTCCGGGTGGCGGCAGAAGAAAAAGGTTTGCGTCTTTTTCAGTTGTCTTCACTGCGTGATCCCCAGGCCTTGCAGGTCATGCGCGAACTCCAGCCGGAACTGGGGATCATGGCTTATGTCCTGCAATTTGCCCCTCAGGAATTCGTGAACATTCCCACGCATGGCACCATCCAGTATCACCCTTCGTTGTTGCCGAGGTATCGGGGTCCCAGTTCCATCAACTGGCCCATTATTCGTGGAGACACCCTGACAGGGTTGAGCATTTTCCGGCCCACGGATGGTTTGGACGAGGGGCCGGTGATCCTGCAGAAAACCACTCCGGTCAGCCCGGACGATACGCTGGGGACTGTTTATTTTGACCGCCTGTTCCCCATGGGTGTCCAGGCAATGCTCGAGGCCGCCGATCTGGTGGTTTCCGGGCAACATGTCGAAGTGGTTCAGGACGAAAGTCAGGCCAGTTACGAAGGCTGGTGCCGCGCCGCAGAAGCCAGGGTTTTCTGGCACCAGCATGTGGATTTCATCTATGACCTCATCCGGGGTTGCAACCCTGCTCCCGGTGCCTGGACCACTCTGGCCGGGAAAAAAGTGCAGTTGTTTGATGCGCGCAAGCACTTATGCCGCACCTTTGGTGAGGTGGTGGGCAAGGTGGGAGAAATCACCCGGATAGGTCCGGACAGCCTGCGCGTCACCGCACAGGGAGGGCAGATCGAGGTGTTCAGGCTCAAGCACGAGGATGGCAAGAAAGTGGGTGCGGCAGAATTCGCCAGGGAACAGGGGCTGAGCGTCGGCATGCGTTTCGGAGATTGAGTTAGCGGCGCAGCAAGATGTGGGGACTGGTATAATCTCACGTCCCATACATCTTGCGAGCCATGACCAAGTATATTTTCGTGACCGGCGGCGTGGTGTCTTCCCTGGGTAAAGGGATCGCCGCCGCTTCTCTGGGGGCCATACTCGAATCCCGGGGCATCCGGGTCACCATGCTCAAACTGGATCCCTACATCAACGTGGATCCCGGCACCATGAGTCCCTTCCAGCACGGCGAAGTGTTTGTGACCGAAGACGGTGCGGAAACAGATCTGGATCTGGGGCACTACGAGCGTTTCATCAGCACGCGCATGATGAAACGCAACAACTTCACCACCGGCCAGATTTACGAAAGCGTCATCAAAAAGGAAAGACGTGGCGATTACCTAGGCGGCACGGTGCAGGTGATCCCCCATATCACGGACGAAATCAAGCACTGCATTCAACTGGGCGCAAATGACGCCCAGGTGGCCATTGTGGAAATCGGTGGAACGGTGGGCGACATCGAGTCCTTGCCATTTCTTGAAGCCATCCGGCAAATGGCCATCGAGTTGCCCCGTGACCAGACCTGTTTCATTCACCTGACCTTGTTGCCTTACCTGCCGTCTGCCGGTGAAATCAAGACCAAGCCCACGCAGCATTCCGTCAAGGAATTGCGTGAAATCGGCATTCAGCCTGATGTGTTGATTTGCCGGGCGGATCGGGTATTGCCTGAAGACGAACGTAGAAAGATTGCGTTGTTCACCAATGTCCCCGTGGAAGCCGTCATATCGGCACCGGATGTGGACAGCATTTACAAGATACCGGGCGGTTTGCACCGGCAGAGACTGGATGAAATCGTGGCCCATAAACTGGGCCTGCAAGCCCGTTCCGCCGACCTGTCGGCCTGGGACGCCTTGGTGGATGCTTTGGAACATCCGGAGCATGAGGTGGACATTGCGTTGGTGGGCAAATACGTGGACCTGACGGAATCTTACAAGTCCCTGTCGGAAGCCCTGATCCATGCGGGCATTCACCAGCGCACGCGCATTCGCATTCACTATGTGGATTCCGAACGGATCGAAACCGAGGGGGTGGATTGTCTGTATGACATGGATGCCATCCTGGTGCCGGGCGGCTTTGGAAAACGGGGAGTGGAGGGCAAGATATCGGCCATTCGTCATGCTCGAGAAAAAGGCGTGCCCTATCTGGGTATTTGCCTTGGCATGCAGCTGGCTGTGGTGGAGTTCGCCCGCCACTGCGCCCATCTGGCCAAAGCGCACAGTACGGAATTCGAATCGGACACCCCTCATCCCGTCATTGCGCTGATCACCGAATTCCATCATGCGGATGGCCGTGTTGAACATCGTTCAGCCCAGTCAGATCTTGGGGGAACCATGCGTCTTGGTGGTCAGGAATGCATGCTCGAAAAAGGTTCGCTGGCCCAGCAGATCTATGGTCAGGAACGCATCGTGGAGCGCCATCGCCACCGTTACGAAGTCAACAACCAGTATCTGGGGGCGTTGCAGTCGGCAGGACTGAAGGTTTCCGGACGATCGGCGCTACAGGATCTGTGCGAGATGATAGAACTGCCCGATCACCCCTGGTTCGTGGCTTGCCAGTTCCATCCCGAGTTCACGTCCACGCCGAGAATCGGACACCCCCTGTTCCAGTCTTTTGTTGAGGCTGCCCTGTCCCGGAAGGAACGGCGTCTGGCCCATGATGAGGAGGTGACTGCATGAAATTGGCCAATTTCGAAGTGGGGCTGGACCGGCCGCTGTTTCTGATCGCGGGCCCCTGTGTGATCGAATCCAGGGAACTGGCTTTTGACGTGGCTGGCCAGTTGGCCACCTTGACACGCGAACTGGGTATGCCCTTTGTGTTCAAGGCATCCTACGACAAGGCCAACAGAAGTTCAGGCAGTTCCTTTCGTGGCCTGGGCCAGGATCGCGGCTTGTCCATACTGGCGGACATTCGCCAGTCCATTGGGGTTCCGGTGCTGACTGATGTGCATGAACGGGAAGACGTGTCCGCCGTGGCCGAAGCCGTGGATGTGCTGCAAACGCCGGCCTTCCTGTGTCGTCAAACAGACTTCATTCAAGCCGTGGCAGCCGCGGGACGTCCCGTCAACATCAAGAAGGGGCAGTTTCTGGCGCCGGGAGACATGAAGAACGTGGTGCAGAAAGCCCAGGCGGCCAGCGGTACCGACAACATCATGGTATGTGAGCGTGGTGTCTCGTTTGGTTATAACAACCTGGTTTCCGACATGCGGTCCCTGGCCATCATGCGCGATACCGGGTGTCCCGTAGTGTTCGATGCCACTCACTCGGTCCAGCTTCCCGGGGGACTGGGGGGGGCCAGCGGAGGGCAGCGCGAATTCGTTCCCGTGTTGGCACGCTCGGCTGTGGCGGCCGGGGTGGCCGGGGTGTTCATGGAAACCCACCCGGATCCCGATCATGCCCTGTCTGATGGGCCCAATGCCTGGCCCCTAGGGAAAATGAGGGCTTTGCTGGAAACATTGCTGGAAATCGATGCGCTGGTCAAGCAGCGCGGCTTTGCTGAAAACAGTATGACAAAAAAGGAAAGTGAATGAGTGCGATTGTAGAAATCATGGCCCGTGAAGTGCTGGACTCGCGCGGCAACCCTACCGTTGAAGCGGATGTGATTACAGAGGATGGCGCCATGGGCCGTGCGGCCGTGCCGTCCGGAGCCTCTACCGGCACTCGTGAGGCCATTGAATTGCGTGACGGTGACCGTGATCGTTATCAAGGCAAGGGCGTGCTCAAGGCAGTGTCTCATGTGAATACCGAAATTTATGAGGCCCTCGTGGGACTGGAGGCCAGTGACCAGGCGCTGATTGACCATGTCATGATTGACCTGGATGGCACGGACAACAAGGCCAGGCTGGGTGCCAATGCCATGCTGGCCGTTTCTCTCGCGGTGGCCAAGGCAGCTGCAGAAGAAGCAGCTCTGCCGTTTTACCGTTATCTGGGCGGTGCTTCGGCGCTCCAGATGCCGGTACCCCTCATGAACGTCATCAATGGGGGGGCTCATGCCAACAACGGTCTGGATATGCAGGAATTCATGATCCTGCCTCTGGGAGCCCCCAATTTCAGGGAGGCGTTGCGCTATGGTGCCGAGGTTTTCCACTCCCTCAAATCCCTGATTGATGCCAAGGGTATGGCTACCACCGTGGGTGACGAAGGGGGGTTTGCTCCCCGCTTGCCCAACAATGAGGCAGGGCTTGGATTGATCACCGAAGCCATTGAAAAAGCCGGGTACCAGCCGGGCGAACAAGTGGCCATTGGCCTGGATTGTGCCAGTTCCGAATTTTACAAGGACGGGTTCTATCACCTGCATGCAGAAAACCGGAAGCTGACTTCCGGGCAGTTCGTGGATTATTTGGCAGACTGGGTGGGCAAGTATCCCCTGGTGACCATTGAGGACGGCATGTCCGAAGCAGACTGGGAAGGATGGAAGCTGTTGACCGAGCGGCTGGGTCGCAAGATCCAGTTGGTGGGCGACGATATTTTCGTTACCAACACCCGTATTCTGAAAGAAGGCATCACCCAGGGGATCGCCAACTCCATCTTGATCAAGATCAATCAGATCGGCACGTTGACGGAAACCTTTGCCGCCATCGAAATGGCCAAACGGGCAGGCTACACCAATGTCATTTCCCACCGTTCGGGAGAAACGGAAGACACCAGCATTGCCGACATTGCCGTAGCCACCAATGCAGGGCAGATCAAGACGGGCTCCCTGTCGCGTTCTGACCGGTTGGCCAAGTACAACCAGCTGCTGCGCATTGAGG
>JAJZEL010000114.1 GCA_021828575.1 Pseudomonadota bacterium | reverse complement strand
AGTTGCCCATCGCCCTGGTGAACTCCGTCAATCCCTACCGACTCCAGGGACAGAAGACCATTGCTTTCGAGGTCATTGATGCATTGGGTGATGCGCCTGACTACCACGTGTTACCCGTGGGCAACGCCGGGAATATCAGTGCCCACTGGATGGGGTACTGCGAGTCCGTGGGGGTACAGACGAAAGCCTGCGGGTTGTGCGCTGGCCAATGCCCTTACCATGGTGGACCTGCCACGGCCACCAGGCGCCCGGTCATGCTGGGTTATCAGGCAGCTGGATCAGCTCCGTTCTTGCGCGGCGGTCCCGTATCCCATCCGGAAACCGTGGCCACAGCCATCCGCATAGGCCACCCCATGTCCTGGGATCTGGCCTGGGCTGCCGTGCATGAATCGGGGGGGTGGTTTGATGAATGCAGCGATGCAGACATTCTCGAGGCGCAGACACTGCTGGCTCGCAAAGAAGGCATTTTTTGTGAGCCTTCTTCTGCCACTTCCCTGGCGGGGCTCATCAAGGACATCCGGCACGGGAAAATCAGGTCCGGAGCCACCATTGTGGCCACATTGACGGGACATGGCCTGAAAGATCCTGACACGGCCATTGCCCAAAGCGAAAGCCCGCATCGTGTGGCAGCCGAACTGGGCGCCATTCGCCAGTTGATCGAAAAATCCCTTTGATGAGCCATCCGCCCGTTAGGGCGGATTATTCGTCGTCGTCAGGCAGGCGCGGCGGGTGACCGTCGTAGATCAGGTTGCGACGTCGCTGCAAATAGGCATCCCTCATGAAGGCGTAAGGGTCCAGAGCAGCCGTGGCCAGCACGTTGCTGGCAGCCAGCAGGTTGGCACGGGTATCGACCACCTGGAGACCATAAATTTCTGCCTGCTTGGTGTAAGTGGTATTTCTGTAGGCGTAATAGCTGTACGGATAATCGCCTACCCGACCAAACATGTCCCGGACCGTGCTGGGCCCCAGCACTGGTAACACCAGGTAATTGCTGTCCTTCCAGCCCCAGACTGCGAGCGTCTGTCCGAAATCCTCTTCGTGGTGGGGCAATCCGCCAGGAGTGGCCACATCGATCAATCCCAGGATTCCCAGGGTGGAGTTGGCCAGGAAGCGGCAGCCGTCATCCACGCTTTGCCTGAATTTTCCCTGTAACAGGTCGTTAGTGAAAACGCCCAGATCACTGATATTGCCAAAAAAGTTGCTGATGCCCGTGCGCACGAAATCGGGAGTAATGGCCACATACCCTTTGGCAACAGGCTTGAGGATCGCGCGATCCAGCGTATCGTTGAAGGAGTACATGGCCCGGTTATAGGACTCGTAGGGATCTCTGTCCGAGACACTGCCTCCGGGGACCGTGGCGCAACCGGCAAGCAGCAGCAAGACTGGATAAAAGCAAGCACTGAAAAGCAAACGTTTCATCTGCGGGAATGTTCCAGGTAATAAGAGGGGGCTTCCTTGAAAAATTCTAGCATAGCCCCCATCTGCCATTCATCAGACATTTTTGTGAAAGGCGCACCATGCGATTCGACAAAATGACCACCAGGTTTCAGGAAGCCCTGGCA
The DNA here is from genome assembly GCA_021828575.1 of Pseudomonadota bacterium. Taxonomy (GTDB): domain Bacteria; phylum Pseudomonadota; class Gammaproteobacteria; order Burkholderiales; family Ferrovaceae; genus JAJZEL01. Next base: position 3,201 of record JAJZEL010000114.1, on the reverse strand, counting down.
GAGGCCCAGAGTCTTGCACTGGGTCATGACAATGGCCAAATTGACCCTGCCCACCTGCTGATGGCGCTGCTCTCACAGGAGGATGGTTCCACAACGGCTTTGCTGACTCGGGCAGATGTGCATGTGGGTCCCCTGCGCCAGGGTTTGCAGGCCCTGATTGACCGGTTACCAAAGGTGGAAGGGCATGGCGGCGAAATCACCGTATCGCGTGACCTCAACAACGTATTGAACCTCACCGAACGGGAGGCACAGAAACGCCAGGATCAGTTCATCGCCTCGGAGCTTTTTTTACTGGCCTTGTGTGATGACAAAGGAGAGGCCGGACGACTTTTCAAGCAACACGGCGCCACGCGGGCTCGCCTTGAGGTGGCTATCACGGCCATGCGAGGAGGGGCAGGCGTTCAGAGCCAGGAAGAGGAATCCAATCGTGAGGCACTACGCAAATACACGCTTGATCTGACGGAGCGGGCCCGCTCGGGCAAGCTTGATCCAGTCATCGGCAGGGATGATGAAATCCGTCGTGTGATCCAGATTCTCCAACGGCGGAGCAAGAACAATCCGGTGCTGATTGGCGAGCCGGGAGTGGGCAAGACGGCCATTGTGGAAGGGTTGGCACAGCGCATTGTCAATGACGAAGTGCCCGACAGCCTGCGCAACAAGCGCGTGCTGTCTCTGGACATGGCAGCACTTCTGGCGGGGGCCAAGTACCGTGGAGAATTCGAGGAACGACTCAAGACCGTGCTGAAGGAACTGGCACAGGAAGAAGGACGGGTCATTGTATTCATTGACGAGTTGCACACCATGGTGGGCGCCGGAAAAGCCGAAGGGGCCATGGACGCCGGCAACATGCTCAAACCGGCCCTGGCGCGGGGAGAACTCCATTGCGTGGGCGCCACCACCCTGGATGAATACCGGAAGTATGTGGAAAAGGATGCAGCACTGGAACGGCGTTTCCAGAAGGTGATGGTGGGTGAACCCACGGTGGAAGATACCATTGCCATTCTGCGCGGTCTGCAGGAAAAGTATGAATTGCACCATGGAGTGGAAATCACTGACCCGGCCATCGTGGCGGCGGCCGAATTGTCGAACCGGTACATCACGGACCGCTTTCTTCCAGACAAGGCCATTGATCTGATGGACGAGGCGGCTGCCAGAATCAAGATGGAAATCGATTCCAAGCCGGAATCCATGGACAAGCTTTTTCGCCGTCTGATCCAGTTGAAAATCGAACGCGAGGCTGTGCGTCGCGAAACCGATGACGCTTCGAAAAAACGCCTGTCTCTGCTTGAAGAGGAAATCGCACGCCTCGAGCACGAATATGCCGACCTGGAAGAAATATGGAAAGCTGAAAAGGCTCAGGTGCAAGGCAACCAGCATGTGAAGGAAGCGCTGGACAAGGCCAGGGCGGAAATGGAAGCGGCGCAGCGCAAGGGTGACCTGCAAAAAGCCTCTGAACTGAAGTATGGCAGGATTCCACAGCTGGAAGCGCAGTTGCGCCAAAGCGACCAGACAGCCCAGGAAAGTGCGGCGACCCTCAAACTGCTTCGCACCCAGGTCGGGGCTGAAGAAATTGCCGAAGTGGTTTCACGTGCCACGGGCATTCCTGTGGCACGCATGATGCAGGGAGAACGCGAAAAACTGTTGCACATGGAGGATGAACTGCATCGTCGTGTGGTGGGGCAGGATGAGGCCGTGCGCCTGGTGGCAGCAGCCATCCGGCGTTCGCGTGCTGGTTTGAGCGATCCCGGGAAGCCTTACGGATCCTTTCTGTTCCTTGGCCCCACAGGCGTGGGAAAAACAGAGTTATGCAAAGCGCTGGCCTCGTTCCTGTTTGATTCCGAAGACCACCTGATTCGCATCGACATGTCCGAGTTCATGGAAAAGCATTCCGTGGCCCGACTGATGGGCGCTCCCCCCGGTTACGTAGGATACGAGGAGGGGGGCTACCTGACGGAAGCCGTCAGGCGCAAGCCCTATTCGGTCATTCTGCTGGACGAGGTGGAAAAAGCCCATGCAGACGTGTTCAATGTCCTGCTCCAGGTGCTGGATGATGGACGCATGACGGACGGACAGGGCCGGACGGTGGATTTTCGGAATACGGTCATTGTCATGACGTCGAACCTGGGGTCACAAATGATCCAGCAAATGGCTGGCGATGATGCGGCCGTAGTGAAACTGGCCGTCATGTCGGAAGTGAAGACCCATTTTCGCCCCGAGTTCGTCAACCGTATCGATGAAATCGTGGTGTTTCACTCCCTGGGAGCCTCCCAGGTCCGATCCATTGCACGCATACAGCTGCAGAACCTCAAGGCTCGCCTTGAGAAAATGGACTACCGGTTGGAAGTGTCGGATGCGGCTCTGGATCGCCTGGCGGATACGGGATTCGATCCGGTTTACGGTGCCCGCCCTCTGAAACGGGCCATTCAGGCCGAAATCGAGAACCCGCTGGCAATGCTTTTACTGGAAGGTCGTTTCAAACCGAAAGATACGATTGCCGTGGGGGTGCGTGACAAAAAAATCATGTTCGAAGGGCATCAGCCGGGTTGACACTCAGTGGGACCACGTAGGAAAATCTGCGCTTCGCCGTCATTTGCCGGGTGATCCACCTTGGACTGTTCCAGTCAAACGTTGCGCAGTTTTTCCGCTGGCCCGGACCATTTTGTCATGACCCTGTAGCGTAGCCATGACTCAATTCCTGGGCTTGGAGTTGAGAGTTTATGGCACAGCTGTCTTTATTTCTCGATAAGATTTTCCCTGCCCGAACACAGGCTCAGGGTAATCTCGTCAAACCTTCCGGCTTGCTCCTGGAAGTGGCTGCCTGCGAAGCTTCCATCGCCCTGAGGCGCATGGAGAGTTCGGATGAAGGACTTCTGGACCGCGAGGCAGAGGAACGGCTGGATCGCTATGGCCCCAACGCCGTGGCCCAGGAGCAGCACAGAAGTGTGGCGGCCCAGCTACTGCATTATTTCCTCAATCCACTCAACATTTTGCTCATCATCCTGGCCTTGGTGTCCCTGTATCTGGGTGACCACGATGCTGCCAGTATCATTGCCCTGATGGTGGTCCTGAGCATCGGGCTGACTTTCGTTCAGGAATATCGGTCCAACAATGCGGCCGAACGCTTGCGTGCCATGGTCAGCACCACGGCTTCCGTCATTCGCAAGGACAGGAGGAGTGGCGTTCCGGATGAGGTCAATCGTT
>JAJZEL010000084.1 GCA_021828575.1 Pseudomonadota bacterium | reverse complement strand
TTTCTGGCATTGTGGGTGGGCTTGGTTTCGTTGCAGGGATGCATTCCCGTGATCGCCACCGGCGTGGTAGGGGGGGGTATGGTGGCAGTGGATCGTCGTTCCGCCGGCGCTGAGCTGGATGACCAGGCCATTGAGTTCACTGCTTTCCAGAACATCGATAGCAAGTACCATGATCGTGTTCACGTGGAAGTGAACAGTTACAATCGTCAACTCCTGTTGACGGGTGAAGTGCCCGACGAAACCACGCGGCAGGATGTGGGGGCCTTGGCCCAGAAAGTGAACAACGTGCTGAAGGTGGTCAATGACGTGGTGGTGGCTCCCAACATTGATTACGCGCGACACATTGACGATGCTTATATTAGTACAGATGTGAGGGCTCACTTCATATCGGATGCCAAAGGTCGTTTCTATCCCATTCATGTGACCGTGACCACGGAAAACGGAGTCGTGTACCTGATGGGGCTGATGACACATGCGGAGGCTGATGCAGCGATTGAAATCGCCAGCAAGGTCAACAACGTCAAGCGCGTGGTGCCTGTTTTCGAATATATTGCCGACCCCAATGCGCCGCAAAAACCCGATACGGTGGCGCCGGCCACGAGTACGCCTCCTGCCGCTTCCCCATCTTCACCGCCACCTTCGGGCGAGCTGCCTGCAGGAACCCCCGTACAGATGTGATGACTGCCGCGGGACAGCTTTCGTCACCCACCTTTGAATGCAAGATCGCTTCCCCTGGCGAAGCGCAGGAGCAGTGGGTTCACCTGCCTCGCCCCCTGGTGTTTACCAATGGGGTGTTCGACATCCTCCACCGGGGCCATGTGACTTATCTGGCCCGGGCCCGGGAGCAGGGGGCGGCCTTGGTGGTGGCGCTCAATTCCGATGCTTCAGTACGTCGTCTGGACAAGGGGGCAGACCGCCCCATCAATCCCCTGGCTGACCGTCTTGCCGTCATGGCTGCCTTGGGTATGGTGGATGGCGTTACCTGGTTTGATGAAGACACTCCGCTGCAACGTATTCTCGAGTGCCGGCCTGACGTGTTGGTGAAAGGTGGGGACTGGCCGGTGGACAGGATAGTGGGCGCTGACTACGTGTTAGGCTGCGGGGGGCGGGTGATGTCCATTCCCTTTGAGTTTGAACGTTCCACTACCGCACTCATTCACCGGGTACGACAGGGCTGAACGGTTCGTCCATCAGGCACGCAATCCCTTCCAGAACCAGCAGGTCTTCAATTTGGCACGTCGGTTCCAGCAGTGGCATCAGGCATGAGGCCTGTCCGCCACTCAGTACTTGGGCCACATTTTGGCCTGTCCGTTCCTTCAGCATCCCTGTCAGCCTTTGAATGGCACCCACGGTAGCTTGCAGGGTACCGCTGGTGATGGCATCAGCCGTGGAGCGCGGAAAGGGCGAGAATCCCCCCTGGGGAACTTCCGTGAGTCCGGCAGTGCCTGTGCGCAGAGCCCGTTCCATCATGGACAGCCCTGGCAGGATCATCCCCCCCAGAAAATCGCCTGGGGCATCCAGGGCGTCAATGGTGGTGGCGGTACCCGCATTGACCACCACGGTGGGGCGGGCCCCAGCCAGATGCCGGGCACCCACCAGAGCTGCCCAGCGATCGGTGCCGAGTTGTCCGGGTTGGTAGAGATTCCTGACACCGCAGGCTTCGGGCGTCACACTGATCCAGCGCAGTGCCAGACCACAATTCCGGCAAGCGGTTTCCAGGTCCAGTACGGCTTGCTGGCCCGCCACGGAAGTGGCTCCTGCTCGCGATAGCGGCAACAGGGTGGACACCAGCAACGACAACTCGTCGGACCGTGCTGTGGGCAAGGCTCCCTGTGCCACCCAGCGCCTGTTTTCCCGCACGCTCCATTTGATGCGGGTGTTACCCATGTCGATAATGAGGGTTCTCATGCTGTACGCAAGGAAATTTCTCCACCGTGAAAGGTGTTCAGGCGACCCTGCTGGTGGAGCAGTAGGGCGCCGTCATGGGAAATGCCGGCACATTCCCCGGTCTCCACCTGCTGGCTGGGCAGAATGAGCCGGACGCGTCGTCCGCGCAGTGCACTGCGCTCCCAATATTCCTGCATGAAGGGGGTAAACCCCGCTTCGGAGAAGGTCGGCAGGAGGGTACACAATTGCCCGAGGATGGCGCGCAGGAGGGCGGGCCGCGCCGGTACATGTCCTTCGGCGTCGCGCAAGTCAGTGGCGGGCATGCTGATCTGGTCAGCCAGGGCATCCTTCAGGCTCACATTGAGACCAATGCCGAGGACGGCAGCAGTCTCTCCATTGGGCGCCCGGGTCAGTTCCACCAGTACGCCTGCCACCTTGCGACCGTGCCTGAGCAGATCATTGGGCCATTTCAGGGCCAGCCCGTCCACACCAGTCGGTTCCAATGCCTGGATCAGGGCCAGTGTGACCACAAGGGGCAACCCAGACAGTTGTGCGGCCGGTTTTGCAAAAAGCCAGAGCAGGGAGAATGTCAGCGAGCCCTCCTCGTCGGACAACCAGCGACGGCCCTGACGCCCCCGTCCGGCGGTTTGCCGCAGTGCCAGCAGGCATTTGCCATGAGGAGCACCGTCACGGGCTTGCTGGAGCAACTGGAGGTTCGTGGAGTCGGTTTCTTCCAACACCTCCAGGCTCAATACGGGGTTCCTGACGCCAGGGGCGCCCAGAACGGTTTCAGGGGACCAGTTTGTGTTCTGCATGGCAGGAAGCCACTTCGTGTTCGTAAGCCATGCGGGCCATGAGGGCATCCAGCAGGAGCGTGACCCGATCCGAAAGCTGGCTGCCCGAGCGGTAATCCGCGGGAGCAATGAAATCCACGCGATTGGCAGCCATCAGATTGACGCAGGTTTCCCTGTCCTTGCGGTCGCGGGAAGGGTATACGGCAATGGTATGTCCCCCGTTCTTTTTGGTCAGGGCCATGCTGGGCACGTCGGTCATGCCGTCACCGATGTAAACGATATTGCGGAACGGAATTGGGCGCAGGTGTTCGGGCATGTGCTCGTTGATGGACTCGCCCAGAGTTTCCCGCCCCTTGTTCACGCGGAACAGGTATTGAGTTTTGGTGGTGTCGGTAATGAGCACCTTGGGGAACGTGGCAATGCCCTGAAAGTTGAAATGGTATTCAGAGGCATAGATCTGGTGGAAATGGCGGCGGATGGAAATGCCTTCCAGGATTTCCTTCATGCCCGCCGAGACGATGTAATGGCGCAGTTTTACACGACCTCGTCCCTGTTTGCGTACGTGGGCATTGAGACGAGGAAACCATTCCTCCACCCCGGGGTAATACTGGATGTCCTTGCCCATGGCACGGAAATCCTTGCGACTGATGTTGATGCGTCTGGCATGGGCTTCTTCCAGAAGCAGGCGCATGTAGACCAGCATGGTTTCTGAAATGGTTTCAGCTGACTCTTTTTCCACCTGGGTCCAGAAATCACGAGGGCGGATGCCCAGTTTGGGGAGCACCGTGTATTCCTGCATGGGCTGGGGAGACAGGGTGCCATCAAAATCATAAACCAGCGCGATGGTGCTGGGAAAAGGGGCTGAGGCGCTCATGAAAGGCGATCTCCAGAGTTCACGCTATTCTAGCGGATGACGGACAGGATTGGCGTTTTCGCCGGGTTGCGGTAGAGTTCAACCTCTATAGTCAGTCAGTTCGGCCTTTGTTCATGTCCACTTCCAGTTCCCACCCTGTCGTATCAAACTTCATTCGCAACATCGTCAGTGACGATCTTGCCAATGGCAATACTGGCGGGCGATTGGCCACCCGGTTCCCTCCCGAGCCCAACGGTTATTTGCACATTGGCCATGCCAAGTCCATCTGCCTCAACTTCGGTATTGCCAGGGATTTTGGTGGTGTTTGCCACATGCGCTTTGATGATACCAATCCTGCCAGGGAGGACACCGAGTACGTGGAGTCGATTCTGGACACGGTGCACTGGCTGGGATTTGACTGGGGCTCTCACCTGTACTACGCCTCCGATTATTTCGAGAAGTGCTATACCTATGCCGAAACCCTGATCCGGGACGGCAAGGCCTACGTGGACAGCCAGAGTGCCGAGGCCATTCGTATGGCGCGTGGCACCCTGAGGCAACCTGGCCAGAACAGCCCCTGGCGCGACCGCCCCGTTGCCGAAAACCTGGATCTTTTCCGACGCATGCGCTCGGGTGAGTTTCCGGATGGTGCGCACGTGCTGCGTCTCAAGGTAGACATGGCATCGTCCAACCTTAACCTGCGTGATCCGGTGATCTACCGCATCCGTCACGTGCCGCACTGGCGTACGGGCAACACCTGGTGCATCTACCCCATGTACGATTATGCGCATGCCATATCGGATGCGGAGGAACGCATCACCCATTCCATCTGCACCCTGGAATTCGAAGACCACCGACCACTTTACGATTGGGTCGTGGAAAATACTCCCGTGCCCTGGAGACCGCATCAGTACGAATTTTCCCGACTCAATCTCACCTATACGCTCATGAGCAAGCGCAAGTTGCTGGAGCTGGTGGAAGAGGGGCATGTGAGTGGATGGGATGACCCGCGCATGCCCACACTGGTGGGGTTGCGGCGTCGCGGGTATACACCGGAGGCCGTTCGACTGTTCTGTGACCGCATCGGTGTTTCCAAGGCGGATAGCCTCATCGATGTGAGCGTGCTGGAGGACTGTCTGCGTCAGGACCTCAATGAGCGTGCTGCGCGTCGTGTGGCGGTGTTGGACCCCATCCGGCTTGTCATCGACAATTATCCCGAAGGGCACACGGAAGAGTGTGAAGCCACGAATCATCC
>JAJZEL010000210.1 GCA_021828575.1 Pseudomonadota bacterium | reverse complement strand
GACCGGCTGGGGGTGGAAACTGCCTGACAGGGACACCAGCAGGTTCGTGGCCACATCCTGCTCCGTGTATCCCAGCAATTGCGCATTGCTGCGATTGACCCGAACGTTGATCTGTGGATAATCAAAAGCTTGCTGGATACGCATGTCCACTGCACCGGGTACCTGCTTCAGACGTGCCAGAAGGGTGGCCGCGTACTTCCTGTTGGCATCCACGTTGTAGCCAATGATCTGAACGTCCAGTGGAGAGGGCAGGCCGAAATTGAGAATCTGGCTGACAATGTCTGCTGGCAGAAAGGAAAAAGTCACTGAAGGAAAAGCTTCATTAAGGTCATGACGCAATGCCTTCACGTATTTGTCACTGGGGGCATGGCCTTTCCCGAGCGTAATGAAAATGTCTGCATCCCCAGGCCCAACAGGCGCTGAAGTGCTGTAGGACAAGTTGATGCCGCTATAAGGCAGCCCAATGATGTCCACCAGACTTTCCAGTTCGGAAGAAGGAATGTGCTGCCGAATGGCAGCTTCCACCTCATCACAAAGCATGGCAGTGGATTCGATACGCGTTCCGGTCCTGGCCCGGAGATGCAGCTTGATCTGACCCGCATCAACACTGGGGAAAAAATCCTCGCCAAGCCAGGGCAACAGCAAACCTGAAAGAAGCACAGCGCCCATGAAGACAGTGGCAAACATTTTTCTGTGATGCAATGCCGAATCCAGCAGGGCATGGTAACGCACACGAAAGGATTCAAATCGCCTTTCAAAGCCGGCCTGGAACCGCTGAAAAGCGCTGCCCTGACGCCTCTCTTCCTCGGCAACGTGCAAATGAAGCCAGTACTTGGCAAGAGTCGGCACCAGTGTCCTGGACAGGAGATAGGAGGCCAGCATGGCAAACACCACGGCTTCCGCCAGGGGAACAAAAAGAAAGCGAGCCACGCCCGTCAACAAAAACATGGGAATGAACACGATACAGATGGCCAACGTGGACACAAGTGCAGGCACGGCAATCTGTCTGGCCCCATCCAGAATGGCCGGTTCGATATCCTTGCCCTGTTCCAGATGCCAGTTGATGTTCTCGATGGTCACTGTGGCATCGTCCACCAAAATTCCCACAGCCAATGCCAGGCCACCCAACGTCATGATGTTGATGGTTTCCCCGATCCAGGACAAGCAAATGATGGAAGCCAGAATAGACAGCGGAATGGAAATTGTGATGATTAGCGTGGACCGCCAGCTGCCCAGGAACAGCAGGATCATCAGACCAGTCAACGCCGCTGCAATCAGCCCTTCCCGGATCACTCCCTGGATGGCTGCCCGCACAAACACCGACTGGTCACCCACGGGGTCCACTGTCATGTCCTGGGGCATGTCATCGCGAATGCTTGGCAACAATGACCTGATTCCATCAATAATGTTGAGGGTCGAGGCCGTTCCGGTCTTGAGAACGCTCATTAATACGGCACGACTCCCGTTCACGCGCACGATATTGGTCTGCGGCGGCCCTCCATCATGCACCTGGGCCACGTCGCGCACGTACACAAGCCCGCCTTGGGTTTTGCGAATGGGAATATCGTTCAACGAGCTAATGTTGTTGAAACTGGCATTCAGCTTGACGAAATATTCCAGATCGCCCATTTTCTGAGTGCCCGCTGGCAGGATGAGGTTCTGATTGCCAATGGCATTCACCACATCCTGAGGGGAAAGACCGTTGGCACGCAAGGCCACCGGGTCCAGATCCACCTGAACCTGACGCATTTTTCCGCCATAGGGATACGGCAATGAAGCGCCAGCCACCACGGCAAGCTGCGTCCGGATGAAGCTGTTGCCAAAATCAAACAGCTCGGCCTCAGACATTTTCGGGCTGGCCAGAGCCAGTTGAAGCACAGGAACACTGGAAGCGTTATAGGCCAGAATGAAGGGTGGCGTCGTTCCGGAGGGCATCTGGCGCAACAATGTCTGAGAAATGGATGTGATCTGCGCCACGGCCAGTTCTTCATTGACATTGGGCTGGAAAAAATACTTCACCACAGCAATCCCATTCAACGATTGGGATTCCAGATGTTCAATGTCGTTGACTGTGGTGGTGGCCACACGTTCGCTGAAAGAAACGATGCGATTGGCCATTTCCTCAGGTGGAAGGCCGGTGTAGTTCCATACCACTGCCACCACGGGAATCCTGATATTGGGAAAGATGTCCGTTGGCGTCTTGCGTATGGAAAACACGCCCAGCAAGACGATCAGCAACGCCATCACGATAAAAGTGTATGGCCTTTGCAGGGCCACTCTAACGATCCACATGCCGCTTGCCCAGTTGGTGGAAAGTCTAAATTATAGATTATCGATAATTAAAAAAACAAGACCCGATTCAAATCTGGACCGAATTCATCAAAACAGTGCGCAAGAACGCTTACCCCCCCTTTGAACACCGGGTACGTGGGCATGTCAGACGGGAGACTCGTTGTGGGTGACCTGACACTAACGGTGTGAGGTTATTGAAGGAAGGGGGACAGGCCATAAATGCTCGAACAATCTCCCCCCTTCTGAAATACCCTAAATGCTCTTTTCCAGATGCTTTACCAGGGCATGAAGATCGTGCGCAGTTTTACGAAGCACTTCCATGGTGCCTGAAATCTCGCTAACCGTTTGCTGGTTGTTATCCACCAGGGATGAAATGGCCTCCATGCTGACAGCCACTTCCTGGGACGCTGCAGATTGCTGAGCAAGCATGCTGCCGATGTCAGCAGCAAGTTCCATGGCGCTTTTGCTATGGTCTGCTATGTTGTCCATGCCATGTTCCGTCTTGCGTATGGATGTCGTGCTGTCGCTCACTGCCGACTCGGCAAGTTTCATGGATGCAATTGCTTCGCCGCCCCGTGACGTCAATTTCTGGAGCAGGTTGTTAATGTCGGCAGAATTCTGGGAGGTTCTTTCTGCCAGCTTTCTGACCTCATCTGCCACCACAGCAAACCCCCTGCCAAACTCTCCTGCCCTGGCAGCCTCAATGGCGGCATTAAGTGCCAACAACTTGGTCTGGTCTGATACTTCACCGATAACAACGGCCATCCCGTTGATTTCATTCAGTGACTCGTTCATTTGATGAATGGTGGCCTCAATTTTTTGGACAGACCCTACCACCTGCTCCGACCTGTTGATACTTTCTTCCATGAACAGCTTGCCTTCTGCTGCGGAATCGTTCGTTTCCTTGCTTGCGGCCAGGCTGGTTTCAGTGTTTTTCTTGATTTCCTCGATGGAAACGCTCATTTCCTCCATAGCGGCAGCAGCTTGCATCACACGTTCAGTCTGGGATTCTGCGGCGTTTTTCAGCTGCGTAATGGCCGAATAAAGGCTTGCGCTCCTGTCTGCCACTGTACTGACCGCCAGAATGACATCGGCAAGCATTGCCTTCTGATGAATGCGCATGGCCTCCACACTAAGAAACAGGGCACCAAGTGCACCATCTGGTCTTTGCACCGGGCGTGACAACTGGCCTTCATCCACCCAGGCAATGGCTTCATTCAAATGATTGAGATCACGAATCTGTTTTGCAGTGGTCAGCAACAGAACAACGACCCCCATGATCAAAAATGCAGCATCAACCAATTGAAGTTTATCCGGCAGGAAACAAATCACCAAGCTCAGGGCGAGCATCACTCCACCTATCACCATGGGAAGCTTGAGTGCGCTTTGAATGGGAGGAAGCTGGGGAGTAGCAGACAGTTTTTCTTTTCCCTCCCGAACGCCCTGATACAAACGCTCCGTCTTCGTAACCTCGTCCCTGTCTGGTATCGAGCGCACCGACATGTAGCCAATGGTCTTGCCGTTTTCCCTGATAGGGGTTACGAAGGCATCGACCCAATAAAAATCTCCGTTTTTTGCACGATTTTTGACCAATCCTCGCCATGGTTGCCCTGACTTGACTGTTTTCCAAAGGTCCGCAAAAGCTTCCTTGGGCATGTCAGGGTGCCTAACCACGTTGTGGCTTTCACCCATCAGCTCTTCCAGCGTAAAACCACTGATACTGATGAACGACGGGTTAGCATAAGTGATCTGCCCTTTGAGATCCGTCTTGGTGACAATCGGTTTCCCTGGTTCGAGAAACAGCTCGTTTTGCGTAATCGGAAGGTTAACTTTCATAAGCTGTATTGGTCGCTTTTTTGCGGGAACCGAGCTTGTAATATCGTCAGCATCCATGAATACTTTAGATTCATGTCATGTCACTTTCCGTTGGGCGTCATCAGGCTACGCGGATTTTACATAAGGGGAGGTTTGAAGGGCAGTTGTTTATGCGGTGCTATTGAGTACGAATTCGATCAATTGGATATGCCAATTAGTCACTGCCATTGCCGCACTTGTCGCAAGGTTCATGCGACCCCCTTTGCATCGAATGCTGGTGTTATGCAAGAGCATTTTCGCTGGGTCAAAGGTCAAGAAAAGCTATCGACCTTTGAATCATCACCGGGAAAGCTCAGACATTTCTGTTCTGCTTGCGGCTCTCATCTTATGGCCGAGCGGCTAGCGCAGTCCCACGTCATTGTGCGTGCGGCAACACTCGACGAAGACCCCGGTTCTAAGCCCGTCATGCACATATGGTGTTCGCATGACGTACCGTGGTTACAGGACGGCGAAAACGCACAGTTCTATCAAGAGTGGCAACCCGGTCGGTAAAGGATTCCCTTGGTCAGTAGAACCATTGGCGGAGAGGGCGGGATTCGAACCCGCGTTAGGTTATTCACCTAAACACGCTTTCCAGGCGTGCGACTTAAACCGCTCATCCACCTCTCCGAAGGGGCTGCATTAT
>JAJZEL010000163.1 GCA_021828575.1 Pseudomonadota bacterium | reverse complement strand
ATTTGGTTTTCTGAAAGCCGCGCTGCTGGCTCTGGCCCTGTCTTTGGGTGCAGGCCATGCATTTGCGGATGATTCGAGCGCCGCTCCCGCGGCAGCTCCTGCAGCGGCTCCTGCGGCGGCTGCCCCCGCTGCTCCTGCTGCAGCCCCGGCGGCCGCTGCTCCTGCCCCCGCCGCACCCTCCGAGCCGTTCATCGTGACCCTGGACAAGATCAACTCCGGGGATACGGCCTGGATGCTGACTTCCACCGCACTGGTATTGTTCATGACGATACCCGGACTGTCAATGTTATATGGTGGCATGGTGCGCAAGAAGAACGTGCTGGCCACGCTGATGCAGAGTTTCGCGATCTGCTCGCTGGTGACGGTGATCTGGGTGGTGGTGGGCTACAGCCTGGCCTTCATGCCGGGATCCCAGTGGCTGGGTGGTTTCGGGCGGTTCATGCTTAACGGCATGATTTACCAGAACGAGGCGAAGAAGGTGATGGTGCATGAAGCGGCAAGTACCATTCCCGAGTCTGTGTACATGATGTTCCAGATGACCTTTGCCATCATTACCCCGGCGTTGATTGCCGGTGCCTTCGCCGAGCGTATGAAGTTTTCTGCGATGATGGTGTTCATGGGGTTGTGGTCGATCCTGGTGTATTCACCCATTGCCCACTGGGTATGGGAGCCCAGCGGCTGGCTGGCCAGCAAGGGGATCCTGGACTTTGCAGGCGGTACCGTGGTGCATATCAATGCCGGTATTGCTGGCTTGGCGGCGGCCCTGGTCATGGGCAAGCGCGTGGGCTATGGCAAGGAGCCCATGGCACCGCACAACCTGACGTTGACCCTGATCGGAGCATCCATGCTGTGGGTGGGCTGGTTCGGTTTCAACGCCGGTTCTGCCGTGGCTGCCGATGGTCGTGCCGGGATGGCCATGACAGTTACACAGGTAGCTACTGCGGCCGCTGCCCTGGCCTGGATGTTTGCGGAATGGATTGCCAAGGGCAAACCCAGCGTGCTGGGGATTGCTTCGGGAGCGGTGGCGGGTCTGGTCGCCATCACCCCGGCTTCGGGCTACGTGGCTACGGGCGGTGCGCTGGCCATTGGTGTGGCTGCTGGCGTGATCTGTTTCTGGACGGCCACCGGGCTCAAGCACATGCTGGGCTATGACGATTCCCTGGATGCCTTCGGCGTGCACTGCGTGGGTGGGGTGGTGGGTGCCCTGCTGACAGCTGTTTTCAATGTGCGTGACATCAGCGGAGCAGATGCCAGTTTGGCGACCCAGGCGTTGGGGGTTTGCACGACGCTGGTGTATGGGTTTGTAGTGTCCTTCATCTTGCTGAAAGTGATCGATATGGTCATGGGATTGCGTGTCACCGAAGAACAGGAGCGGGAAGGCCTCGACCTGTCCCTGCACGGCGAACGCGTGGAATAACCCTTCTTCAACTCCGTCAAGGGCTTGGGGCGTCTTCGGACGCCCCTTTTTTTGTTCGTCTTTCTCCTGAGTGACACTCGGATAGGGAGCGCCTCTTGTCTCTGCACAGCGAATGCGTGGAGTGACCAGCAGGTCGGGGTAACCAGGGGGCATGGTAAAATGGTCGGCCTATGTCAGACCGTACCCATCTCCTTCATACCTTGCTTCAACAGCGCATCCTGATGCTCGATGGTGCCATGGGCACCATGATCCAGGGCTATCGACTGGGGGAGGCCGACTACCGGGGCAACCGGTTTCGCGATTTTCCCCATGACCTCAAGGGCAACAACGATTTGCTGGTGCTGACTCGGCCAGACGTGATCCAAAGCATTCATCAGGCTTATCTGGATGCCGGGGCCGACATCATTGAGACCAACACATTCAATGCCACTACGGTTTCCATGGCGGATTACCACATGGAGCACCTTGCTGCTGAAATCAATCATGCGGCAGCGAGGCTGGCACGGGAAGTGGCCGATGCAGCCACGGCAAGCGATCCCGCCAAACCCCGGTTTGTGGCTGGCGTGCTGGGGCCTACCAATCGGACGGCTTCCCTGTCACCTGACGTGAACGATCCGGGGTTTCGCAACATTGATTTCGATACCCTGGTGATTGCTTACAAGGAATCGGTTGAAGCCCTGATTGAAGGCGGTGTGGACATCCTGCTGGTGGAAACGGTGTTTGATACGCTGAACGCCAAAGCAGCCCTTTTTGCTGTTGAATCCTGCTTTGAAGACTTGGGCATTCGGTTGCCGGTCATGATTTCGGGCACCATCACTGACCAGAGCGGCAGAACCCTGACAGGGCAGACCACCGAGGCTTTCTGGAATTCCCTGCGCCACGTTCGCCCCTTGTCCATTGGGCTCAACTGTGCACTGGGAGCAGAATTGATGCGCCCGTACATTGAAGAGCTGGCACGCATTGCTGACACCTGTGTCAGTGCCCATCCCAATGCAGGGTTGCCCAATCCTCTGGCTGAATCCGGCTATGATGAAGGGCCTGCCCAGACTGCCGCTCTGCTCAGGGAGTTTGCCCAGGCTGGGTTTCTCAATATTGTTGGCGGATGTTGTGGGACCACACCGGCCCACATCAAGGCCATCGCCGATGCTGTTCGAGACATCCCACCACGCCAGGTGCCGGCGATCGAACCCATGACACGTCTTTCAGGGCTGGAGCCTTTCAATATCGGCAAAGAGTCCCTGTTCGTCAATGTGGGTGAACGCACCAATGTCACGGGTTCCAAGGCTTTTGCGCGACTGATTCTGTCAGACAATTTCACGGAAGCCATTGGCGTGGCGCGCAACCAGGTAGAAAACGGCGCGCAGGTCATCGACATCAACATGGATGAAGCCATGCTGGATTCGAAGGTTGCCATGCAGCGCTTCCTCAATCTATTGGCGGCTGAACCCGATATTGCACGGGTTCCTTTCATGATTGATTCTTCCGACTGGGCTGTGATCGAAGCGGGGCTCAAATGCATACAAGGTAAGTGCATTGTCAATTCCATCAGCCTGAAAGAAGGCGAAGAAGAGTTTTTGCGTCGGGCCAGGCTGGTGCGGCGGTATGGAGCCGCCGTGGTGGTCATGGCTTTCGATGAAGCAGGTCAGGCCGATACCTTGTCACGCAAGGTAGACATTTGCACCCGCTCTTATCGCTTGTTGACTGAACAGGCAGATTTCCCGGCAGAAGACATTATCTTTGATCCCAACATTTTCGCCATCGCTACCGGGATTGAAGAGCACGACAACTATGCCATGGATTTTATCGAAGCCACCCAGGCCATTCGCAAAACCCTGCCTCATGCCAAGGTGAGCGGTGGTGTGTCCAATGTGAGTTTTGCCTTCAGGGGCAACGATGCGGTGCGTGAGGCCATTCACACCGTGTTTCTTTATCACGCGGTCAAGGCTGGCATGACCATGGGCATTGTCAATGCCGGACAGTTGGGAGTGTATGCCGAGATCCCTCAGGATCTTCTGGAGCACGTGGAAGACATTGTGCTCAATCGTCGTCCCGACGCGGCAGAACGCATGGTGGCTTTTGCCAGCCAGGTCAAGGGGGGAGGCACCAGAGCTTCGAGTGAGGATTTGTCCTGGCGCCGGGCCCCTGTGCACGAGCGCCTGACTCATGCTCTGGTCAAGGGTGTCTCCACCCACATCGTGGAAGATACGGAGGAAGCCCGGCTGAATTGCGAACATCCCATTCAGGTGATTGAAGGTCCGCTCATGGACGGCATGAACGTCGTGGGCGATCTGTTTGGGGAAGGCAAGATGTTTTTGCCTCAGGTGGTCAAATCTGCCCGGGTGATGAAACAGGCCGTTGCCTATCTTGTGCCCTACATCGAGGCCGAAAAGGCCCGCTCCGGCGATACCCGTTCCAAGGGTCGCATTCTTCTGGCCACCGTCAAGGGGGATGTGCATGACATTGGCAAAAATATCGTGGCTGTCGTTCTTCAGTGCAACAACTTCGAGGTCGTCAATCTGGGAGTCATGGTGCCTTGTGAGAAGATTCTGGAAGTGGCTCGCCAGGAGCGGGTAGACATCATCGGTCTCTCGGGCCTCATTACCCCTTCGCTGGAGGAAATGTCTCATGTGGCGCGCGAGATGCAACGCAATGGTTTCACCATTCCTCTCCTGATCGGCGGGGCAACCACTTCTCGGGTGCATACGGCAGTCAAGATAGAGCCCCATTACCAGGGTGCAACGGTCTACGTTCCGGACGCTTCCCGTGCCGTCGGTGTGTGCACGCAATTACTTAGCGACGAACTGAAAAACGCTTACATTCAGGGCCAGAAGGCCGACATGGCCAAGGTCAGAAAGCAGCATGAAAACAAGAAAGGCCCCCAGTTGATTCCCCTGGAAGAAGCTCGTCGGCGAAATTTCAAAACGGACTGGCTGGCCTATGTGCCCCCCCGCCCCACATTTCTGGGTGTGAAGCCCTTCAGGCATTTCCCGCTGGTGGAATTAAAGGATTACATTGACTGGTCCCCCTTTTTCCAGACATGGGATCTGGCCGGCGCTTATCCCGCCATCCTCAAGGATCCCGTGGTGGGGGAATCGGCCCGGCAAGTGTTTGAAGATGCCCAGGTCATGTTGAACAAAATCATTGAGGAACAATGGCTCACGGCGCATGGTGTGGTGGGTTTTTTTCTGTGTTGAGCTTCCAGGTTCCGGGGAGGGATCGCTGGCAAGCAGTGGGGTGGCAACAGCGAGCAGAAGAAGAGCATAGAGCGTTTTGCGCATCGAGAGTACACCTCAGCGGGGCACTACATGGGCGCGATTGCGGGGCCAATGAGAAGTGTGCCTTGCGGAGTTACATGTTTGAGGCTTGTGCGTAAGTGGTGAGACGGGGG
>JAJZEL010000118.1 GCA_021828575.1 Pseudomonadota bacterium | reverse complement strand
GCTCCTGCCAGACTCATCATGGTAGCGATACGTGACAATCCGGTGCGGGTTGCCGCTCTGGGACACCAGATCCATCACTACAAATTACTGGTATTCGTGGTGGCTGCGGCTTACGGGGGATTTGCCGGGGGATTGCTGGGAATTCTCCAGGGTTACATGCCTCCCGAAGCGTTCTCCTTTGACACATCCGGACAACTGGTCATGCAAACCGTCATCGGCGGCGCAGGCACTCTTTTTGGCCCCCTGCTGGGCGCAGCCGTGTGGCTTTACCTGCGGGATTTCCTGCAAGCCAGCCTGGGACTGGGTGCCACCTGGAAGCTGGTACTGGGAGTGGTGTTCGTACTTCTGGTCTGTTTCCTTCGGCGCGGGCTGGTGGGGGCATGTTCCGACCTGATTCGTCGGTTTTTTCGCAACAGGCAAACACCGTCCCAATCCACCGGCTGGTCCGGAGCAGAAGCCCCTCTCAATCCCCATGGCGACATACTGTCCGCAGAGACGGCCGGTCCTATCCTTGAGGTCCGCGGACTAACCAAACACTACGGCGGACTGGCTGCCAACGACAATATCCATTTTTCAGTGCGTGCCGGAGAACTGCGCGGAATCATCGGTCCCAACGGAGCCGGCAAGAGCACGTTCTTCAAAATGCTGACCTGCGAAGTGCATCCCTCTTCAGGCACCATCCATTTCTGGGGCCGCAACATCACTGGACTCCGAGTCACCGAAGTTTGTCAGTTGGGACTCACCAAAAGCTATCAGATCAACCAGCTGTTTTCCCGGCTGAGTGTGGTGGAAAACATCATCATTGCAGCCCTGGCACGAAAGCGCGGTCCCTTCCGGATGGACCTGCTGCGTGACCTGTCCCGTGTGGAGGGCCTGTCTTCCCTCGTGTGGCAAACCCTGGCCCTCGTGAACCTGACCCCGCGCGCCCATCATCTGGTGTCCGATCTGGCCTACGGAGAAAAGCGACGCCTGGAAATCGGCCTGGCCCTGGCCACATCACCTGCCCTGCTTCTACTGGACGAACCCCTGGCTGGAATGAGCCCCCAGGAACGGGCAAATACCGTGAAAATGCTCAAATCCATTGCCAGAGAACGCACCCTGATCATCATCGATCACGACATGGATGCATTGTTCGAGCTTGCCGAAAGAATTACCGTCCTGCGTGAAGGCACCATTCTCGTGGAAGGCACACCGGAAGACATTCGTTCCAACCGGACAGTGCAGGAGGCCTATCTTGGCGGAGTACAGGCATCATGAGCCTGCTTGAAGTCGAAGGTCTCAACAGCTACTACGGCGATTCGCACATCCTGTTCAGCCTGGATTTTCACGTGGACAGTCATGAAGTGGTGGCTTTGCTGGGACGCAATGGGGCAGGCAAAAGCACTACCCTCAAAAGCCTCATGGGGGTAGTTCGTCCGCGAACCGGGACCATTCGCTTCAATGAGAAGCTGGTGGGGAGGTTACCCCCCCATGCCATTGCCCAGGCAGGCATGCAACTGGTTCCCGAGGAACGTCGCATTTTTGGTTCGCTGACGGTGGAAGACAACTTGATTCTAGCGGGCCTCAATGCCCCCAGTGCCTGGCCCATCGGCCGCATCTACGAAATGTTTCCCAGGTTGCAGGAACGAAGAAACAGCATGGGTACCGATCTTTCGGGAGGCGAGCAACAGATGCTGGCCATTGCCCGCGCCCTGATCCGTGATCCAAAACTCGTACTGCTGGATGAGCCTTTTGAAGGACTGGCCCCCGTCATCGTGCAGGACCTGATGAAAACCTGTGTTCAGTTGGCCAGTTCGGGCCTGACCATCCTGCTGGTGGAACAAAACCTGCCTGCCACGCTCTCCCTGGCCCACCGGGCATACATCCTCAATAATGGTCACATCGTCCATGAAGGTTCCACAGAAGAAATCCGCCGGGACCCCGGCGTGTTGCAACGACACCTGGGTGTTTGATGGCGCACTGCCGTGATCCTGCGTTTCTAAAGTATAATGCTCGTTTTATCCGCTTCTGGACATCATGAAAAAGATCCTCATCCTCGGAGTGAATGGTTTCATCGGTCATCATCTCAGTCAGCGCATTCTCAATACCACTGACTGGGAAGTATTCGGGATGGACATGCAAAGTGATCGCATCACGGATGTTCTGGACAACCCACGCTTCCATTTTTTTGAAGGTGACATCACCATCAACAAGGAATGGATCGAATACCACATCAAGAAATGCGATGTGGTGCTGCCGCTGGTGGCCATCGCCACACCCGCCACTTACGTCCAGCAACCCCTGAGAGTCTTCGAACTGGATTTCGAGGCCAACCTGCCCATCGTGCGCAGTTGCGTCAAGCATCGAAAGCGCATTCTTTTTCCTTCCACATCCGAAGTCTACGGCATGTGCCGTGACAGCGAATTCGACCCCGACCATTCAGAACTTGTCCTGGGCCCCATAGAAAAGCAGCGCTGGATTTATTCGTGCAGCAAGCAGCTCATGGACCGCGTCATCTGGGGTTATGGCATGCAGGAAGGACTGGACTTTACCCTGTTCCGCCCTTTCAACTGGATCGGCTCGGGACTGGACAGCATTCATACGCCCAAGGAGGGTAGTTCCCGGGTAATCACCCAGTTTTTTGGTCACATCGTACGCGGCGAAAACATCCAGCTCGTGGATGGTGGCACCCAGAAGCGCGCTTTCACCTACATCGATGACGGCGTATCGGCCCTCATGAAAATGATCGAAAACAGGAATGGCGTGGCCACTGGAAAAATTTACAACGTGGGTAACCCAGCCAACAATTTTTCGGTCAGGGATCTGGCAGAGATGATGCTCAAGCTGGCTATGGAATACCCCGAATACAGCTCGACAGCCCGTCAGGTCAAGCTGGTAAACACCACTTCCGAAAACTATTACGGCAAGGGGTATCAGGACGTCCAAAACCGTGTTCCCAAAATCGAGAACACACGCACTGACCTCGAGTGGTCCCCTCTGGTCACCATGGACACGGCACTGCGCCACATTTTCGATGCTTACCGCAGCCAGGTTTCTCTGGCTCGCGGACTGGTGGACTAAAGCAGAATGTCCACGAAGCCTCTGGTCGGAGTTCTGATGGGTAGCCAGTCCGACTGGAAATTCATGAGCCATGCAGCAGACATGCTCGAACAGTTTGGCGTTCCTCATGAATGCCGGGTCGTGTCAGCTCATCGCACCCCCGATCTGCTGTTTGAATATGCAGAGCAGGCAGAGTCCCGTGGACTGGCCTGCCTCATTGCAGGAGCAGGAGGTGCGGCTCACCTGCCCGGCATGCTTGCTGCCAAGACCCCATTACCCGTATTGGGTGTCCCCATCCCAAGTACTTTGCTGGCTGGGCAGGATTCGTTGCATTCCATCGTGCAAATGCCCAAAGGTGTTCCAGTGGCTACTTTTGCCATAGGCGAACCCGGCGCCGTCAACGCAGCCCTGTTCGCCATCAGCCTGTTGTCGGTATCGGCACATGATCCCGCATTGGCCCAGAAACTGCGCGACTACCGCCTTGGGTTGGCCCGGGCGGTGATGCAAATGACATTGCCTCCGGCTTCATGAGTTCTTCACCCGCCACCACCCTCGGCGTTCTGGGAGGGGGACAATTGGGCAGGATGTTTGCCAGCGCAGCCCGGACCATGGGGTATGACGTGATCGTCCTCGATCCCGACCCCTACTCGCCTGCTGCCCACTTTGCCACCACTCACCTGTGCGCCCCCTATGATGATCCGCTGGCACTGGAACGTCTGGCCATGGGATGCGCTGCCGTCACCACCGAATTCGAGAATGCCCCGTCATCCGCCCTGGAATACCTTGCGCAACACGTGCCCGTGCGCCCATCGTCCGAAGCTGTGGCCATCGCACAGGACCGTATCCGGGAAAAAACCTTTTTCCGTGACCATGGATTTCCCGTGGCCCCTTTTCTGGCCGTGGAAAATCTGGAAGAGTTTCAGCAGAGGGCCCATGAAATCAAGTATCCCGCCATTATCAAAACGGCCCGCTTTGGTTATGACGGCAAGGGACAGTTTCGCGTGGAAACCCCTGAAGAGGCCGTCATCGTGCTTTCCACACAACCCGGACTGATTCCAGCGGTGGTGGAAACGCTGGTTCCGCTTCGGCTGGAAATTTCCGTTCTGCTGGCACGCAGCCCGAATGGTCAAACCGCCTTGTGGCCCGTGGCTGAAAATCGCCATCAGGGCGGCATTCTGGATTTGACCATTGCACCTGCCCGCATTCGGGACGAACTGGCCTCACGGGCCACCCGAATTGCAGTGGAAATTGCAGAACGGTTGCAATACGTGGGGGTACTGGCGATCGAGTTCTTCGTTACCGGAATCGATACCCTCCTGATCAACGAAATGGCACCCCGTCCCCACAATAGCGGCCACTTCACGCTAGACACCTGCATCACAAACCAATTTGAGCAACAGGTCAGGGCGCTGTGCGGGCTGCCCCTGGGCAGTACCGAAATGATGAAGCCCGCAGTCATGATCAACCTGTTGGGTGATCTCTGGCAAAAAGCCCCGCCTCCCTGGGAAATCGTATTCCAGGAACCCGATGCCAAGCTACATCTTTATGGAAAAAAGGAACCGCGCCCCGGCCGGAAAATGGGGCATATCACCCTGCTGGCCAACAGCGCCAACGAAGCCCTGGAAAAGGCCCTGCGACTGAAAGCTGCCCTGGAATCGGGCAGCGGAAAACGAAACGGCGCCAGCTAAACAGCAGCGTCGTTGATTTCTCCGGTACGGATCCTGACCGCGTGGTTGACATCCACGACGAATATTTTGCCATCACCGATCTTGCCCGTCCGGGCGGATCGCACGATGGCCTCAATGGCCTTTTCTTCGGCCTCGTCGGTCACCACCACCTCGATTTTCACTTTTGGCAGAAAATCCACCACGTATTCGGCCCCACGATAAAGTTCGGTATGGCCTTTCTGACGTCCAAAACCCTTGACTTCCGTCACGGTCAAACCGGAAATGCCCACTTCCGAGAGTGCTTCGCGAACTTCATCCAGCTTGAATGGCTTGACGATGGCCGTGATCAATTTCATGTTGTGCTCCACAAGGACAAAACCATTTCCAGCCCAGATAATAGCACTGACCGGGACACAGAAAAAGAAACCGCCCTCAGCTTGCGCTTCGGGCGGAAAAGTGACCACCGTGGAGACGGTTTACAACACCCTGGAGAACCGCTGATGGTCCTGGTGCTGCCATAAATAACGATCAAACGCCATGGCCATGGGCCGCACAAAGAACCATCCCACTGACGTCACCTCCAGCTCGTCTGCTGTTCTTTTCAGCAGGCCGAAACCTTCAAATTCCTGCAAACGTGACAAGGCATCGCTAAAATATTCTTCAAAGTGGATGCCATGCCGTTTCTCCAGGGAGCGAACTTCAAGGCGCCCCTGGCACATGAGTCCCATGATCACTTCACGGCGCAGACGATCATCATCGTGCAGCATCAGGGAACGTTCCACCGGAAGGCGCCCTTCGTCGAGTGCACCGTAATAGCCCTCAAGGGTCTTGAGATTCTGGCTGTACACTCCCCCCACCTGACTGATGGCAGACACGCCAAACCCAAGCAGGTCGCCCCCGGTGCCGGTGTGGTAGCCCTGAAAATTTCTCTGGAGACGACCCGCTTTCCTGGCCTGGGCCAGTACATCACCAGGCAACGCAAAGTGGTCCATGCCGATGTATTCGTACCCAGCGTGCAACAGGGCCTCGATGGCCTTATCCAGAAGTCGCAGTTTTGTCTCGACATTCGGCAAGGCAACCGGGTCGATCCGGCGCTGCGGTTTAAACCGTTTTGGCAGGTGCGCATAGGCATAAAGCGCCACACGATCAGGCCGCAAGGTACAGACTTGTTCCAGAGTGCGGGTAAACGTCTCTTCGTTCTGGTGTGGCAACCCATAAATCAGATCCAGATTGACCGAGTCAAAACGCAGCTGTCTGGCCGCATGCATCAGGGCTTCCACCTGCTCATACGACTGCACCCGATGAATGGCTTCCTGAACCCTCAGGTCAAAATCCTGCACGCCAAAACTGAGGCGGTTGAATCTCATCTCCCGCAACTTCGCAAGACGCAACCCATCCACGGTCCTGGGATCCACTTCTATGGAGCATTCCGCATCTCCGGGCACGCTGAACTGCCCAGAAATATAGTGCATCAAGACGGATAGCTGGTCATCGCCAAGGAAAGTGGGGGATCCCCCTCCCAGATGAATCTGGGAGACCTGGACCCGTTCTCCACGCAGCCCGTTCAATATACTGGACACTGAGTGAATTTCCCGCCTGAGATAGGACAGGTACTCCTCTGCCCTTCCATGATCCTTGGTCACAATCTTGTTGCAGGCGCAGTAATAACAGACTGACTCACAAAAGGGCACATGCAAATAGACGGACAGGGGAAGCGCCACGCTGGACACCTGTCCTCCCAACCCATTGCGCAACGCTGCACCTTCCGGGTCTTCGCGAAATTGATCCGCAGTGGGATACGATGTGTAACGGGGACCTGGCACGTCAAACCGCTGCATCAACTGTGGTGAAAATGACTCCATCAGACCTGCCCCTTGAACCTGTTGGGTCCAATATGCGCCAAATTCCTCACCCTGATGTTGATCCAGATCAAATTCTGGCCTTAATGTCCCGGCTGCTGGAACAGCAACCGGGGGAAACGGGCACTCACCCTCAGAAGTGATAACCGATACCGACACCCATCACATAGGGATCCGGGTGCAGATTCAGTACGGTTCCACCATTCTGCGTCAATCCCACATTGACAAACATTTTCTTGACGTCCACATTGAACAGCCAGTGACCACCCAGCGCGTAATCCATGCCTATCTGCAAATCTTCACCCCAGTTGGACTGGGACAACCCATAGGCCCCATTGGCAATGTTGGTATTGAAGGTCTGCATATCCACGATACCCGCGCCCACATAAGGCATGTATTTTCCCAACCCGTCAAAGTGATACTGGAGGTTCAGCGTGGGAGGCAATTCCTGGAAAGTACCAATGGTGCCGTGGTTCAGTTCCACTGAATGACTGAACGGGTAAGAAGCAATCAACTCTGCCGCAATGTTCTTGGTGAAAAAATAAGACACGTCCACTTCTGGCTGAACCCGGCTGGACACATCCAGGCTGTCCGCCGGAATGCCTCCCCCTGCTCCGTTGCTTCTCTGGGGGTTCACGTCCACCATGCGAACGCGAACCAGCCACGGAGTTGACCCCATATCATCAGCCCTGGCTGCCGTTGAACCCACCAATCCCGCGAACATTCCCAATGCTGCCATCACGAACGCCGTCTTTTTAGCCACCTGCTTCATGCCGTTTCTCCTTAGAAAAATTATCGAGTGGGCACGGCAGATGTTAGGTAAAAGAACCCCTACCTACTTTGACGTAGATCAATAATGGTGACGAACCTGTGAAAATGCGCTTCTAATGGTCTCGAATGATGCGCTCCAGCCCCTCAGAACTCAGGATGCGCACGTGACGGCCCTGAACTTCGAGAAGCCCCTGGTCATGGAAACGGGAGAGGATCCGGCTGACGGTTTCCAGCTTGAGTCCGAGGTAGCTGCCAATGTCTTCCCGCGTCATGCGCAGAATCAGTTCGGAGTCCGATTGCCTGCGATGGGCTGACCGTTTTGCCAGATTCAGCAGAAACGCCGCCAGACGTTCTTCCGCACGCATGCTGCCCAGCAGGAGCATGACTCCCTGGTCGCGCACGATTTCCCTGGAAAGACTCTTGTGGAAACTGTGTTGCAGGTTGGGTAGAAGCTGCCCCAATGACTCCAACTGGTCGAAGGCAATTTCACATACGGAGCCCCCTTCCAGGGCCACGGCCTCACAGTGATGCTTGCCGGAACTGATGGCATCAAGTCCCAGGTATTCGCCCGTCATCTGGAAACCGGTGACCTGAGTCCGGCCATCCTCATGCAGCATGCTGGTTTTGAAAAGCCCGGCACTGACCACGTACAGCGACCTGAAAGCATCGCCCGTTCGAAACAGGGCATCGCCTTTCCGGACCGTCCTGCGGTGATTCATGTGCTGGTCAAGCAACAGGACCTCTTCCTCTGCGAGACCTGCCGGAATGCACAGCTCCTTGATGGAACAGCACCCGCACACCGACTTGAGGTCCGGACTGTTCACCTGTAAGCCTTGGGTTGCTGGGTCATGGCGCCTTCACAAGAATGTCATCTGGCCGGATTTTAATCCAAAACCCTTATGTCGCCTACTTGCGGGTCTGACTTGCGCATTTCAGGCTGGCCCGGTATATTGTTCTAGTACGTACTAAATACCGCCTCGCCGAGGCCCTTGACGGAGACCCCCGATGAAACACCCACTACTTGTTACATTGCTGCTGACATTTTCACTGGCCCAGGCGGCCCAGGCTGCGGATACCTACGTGACGGATCCCAACCACACTTTTGCCCGCTTCTCCTACAGTCACCTGGGTTACAGCACCCAATTAAGCCGCTTTGACAAGGTGTCCGGTACCATTACCCTGGATACGGCTGCCAAGACGGGCTCGGCCGACATCACGGTGGATCCCCGCTCGGTCAGTACTGGCTCGGAACATCTGAACGAACACCTTCAGGAAGAAGCGTTTTTTAATTCCGACAAGTACCCTGCCATCCACTTTGTCGGAAACAGCATGAAGTTTGATGGCGACACTCCCACCGAAGTGGATGGGGAACTGACCATCAAGGGCATCACCCGGCCCGTGGTCCTGCAAATCACTTCCTTCAAGTGCATGCTCCACCCCATGCTCAAGAAACCCGCTTGTGGAGCCGATGCAGTTACCCATTTGAAGCGCACGGACTTCAACATGGCAAAATACGTCCCCTACGTGGGGGATGACGTGACCGTGACCTTGTCTGTTGAAGCGATCAAGAAATAATCCTCACCTCATGGCCAGTCGGACCAGCAGATACAGCACAATGAAGACAGTCACCAGCATGACGGGGACAAGCACTGTCCGGCCCTTGCGCCTGTCTTCGGCGTAGGGGTCCGACAGGCTTCTTTCCGAGTTTTCCGGCAAACGCGCCATCTGTGTGAGGGAAGTTCCGAATGGAATGTTGATGGCGGCACGTGTGTTGATGGCCCAACCGTTGGCATCCAGGATGGGTCCAAGGTTCCTGGCCCTCAACTTGAACCAGGCCATGGCCACAGAGGGCCCGGAAATCACCAGCATGAAGGCCAGAAGCGCCAGTGGCATCTGCCACCATTTCAGGGTCAAGACACCTGTCACCACTGTGGCCACGGCCGTTCCGATGGCCCCTAGGGCCAGACCAATGGCGGCAAACACCCCTGCGAATTTGCCCACATCAAATGCCTGCGACACGGTCCCTTTGGGCGCCGTATCAATGGTACCGGCAAGGCGCGCCTCTCCTTCCTTCGCCTTGTTGGCTGCAAATTTTTCCATCTGGCTGCTCACCAGGCGGGACAGGCGCTTGTAAGGCGACCAGAATGCTTGCCGCAAGCTGATGGGATGCTCGATGATCTTGACGATGGTGGCATCCCAGTCATTGCCTTCACGATCGTAGAACACACCGTTTCGACCCACCATCAACTGGTCGGAGTCTCCTGCCGTAAAACCGGCTGCAATGGTCATTTTCCGCCCGCCCCTGATGCAATCACAATAGACCAGGCAGATGCGTGACAAGGTAGCCAGCGTGGCATGCCGGGTCGGGTCCAGCACCTTGACGCACAGTTCACAGGAACGCCCATCCAGATACAGGGTTCCAGCCTGGAAAACCGCCTTGCCCTGGCGCGTATAAAAATCCCGGAAAGCCACGAAATTGTTGGCCAGGTCCATGAGATCACGCACGTAACGCGTCAATTGCTCCAACTGGCGCACGGCATCATTGCGCGCATTGGTATCAGGCCGCACCGCCAGCCATTCGCCATAAGGTGCCAAGGTTCCCTTGATGCCGGACCAGCCGGCGCTGTCCAGAACATTCTGGTCTCCCAGTACGGGCACCACCACTTGCAAACGAAACAGCTCCACTGCATCGGCCCAGGCAGGATTGAGCCCCGACTTCAGAGGCAGGCCGTCTTCCGGTCTCACACGGGCCAAGGGCAACGCTGCCACGACGTCCGGCTTGAGAACAGCAGCACTTGCCACCGACTTGAAAATTTCATCCCCCCCACGCAGCAAATCCAGTGTCCGATCGTCATAACGACCCAGATCGCATCTCATGAAAAAATCATCGACCTTGTCACGCACTGCTTCCAGCGCTTCCCAGGCCGCGGCAGTCTGATCGCCCAAAGGTAATGTGGCCGATGACTCCCACTGGGCCATCAAACGGGCCAGATGCCTGTCCTGAGCCGCACTGACCTCTTCCACGGTAAGGCTGTCCCCCTCCGGCTTGCCCAAATCCCTGGCCAGGCGATGTGCCGCCTCCGAAATGGCCGCACTTGCCGCATCACTGGTGCGGATATCCGCAAGCCTCAGGTGTCCCCGAGCCAGGACGGAAGCGTCCGCAAGACAGCCTGCCGCCCAGCGAATGGCTTCCAGCAGTTCGGGAGCCCGCACATGGCCGTCCGAATCTGAGTCCACGAACTCTAGCGTCCTGACATCAAAATGAACACCCATCACAGGACAGGACAATGCCATCCACAACTTTTGATCCAGGGTTTCCAGCGCCAGAAGGTCTTCGGCTTCTTCAATCCTGACCTGATCAAATCCCCCGGCACGAAAAAAGCGCCAGCGTTTTTCCGTTGCAGCCATGACTTTTTCTCCCCGAATATGGACTCCCCGGCAGTATCGCACAACTGCCAAATACCCCACCCGATTGGTGGGGTTGCCCCAGTTCCGATAGAATGGGCGTTTTGCTTTCTGGAGCTTTTATTCATGTCCATGTCTGACCGAGACGGAGTCATCTGGCTGGATGGCCGAATGGTTCCCTGGCGCGATGCGCAAACCCATGTGCTGACCCATTCCCTGCACTATGGTCTAGCGGTCTTTGAGGGGGTACGTGCCTACAGGACACCGTCCGGCACTTCCATTTTCTGCCTGCGGGAACATACGGAACGCCTGCTGCGTTCGGCACACATCATGCAGTTGCCCGTCCCCTTTGATCTGGATACCCTGATGCGAGCCCAGATGGACACCGTGCGTGACAATGGTCTGGAAGAGTGCTACATCCGCCCCCTGATTTTCCTGGGTTCGGAAAAAATGGGAGTCTCCCCGCGTGGAGCCAAAACCCACGTGGCCATCGCTGCCTGGCCGTGGGGAGCTTACCTGGGAGAGGATGCCCTGGAGAAGGGCATCCGGGTCAAGACGTCATCCTATACCCGTCATCATCCCAACATCACCATGTGCAAGGCCAAGTCAAGCGGCAACTACATGAACTCCATACTGGCCAACAACGAGGTAACGGCAGACGGCTACGATGAGGCCCTGCTGCTCGACGTGGAAGGCTACGTGGCCGAAGGTTCCGGTGAAAACATCTTCCTGGTCAGGCATGGCATGCTGTCCACGCCCGACCTGTCCAGCGCCCTGGAGGGCATTACCCGAGGATGCATCATCCAGTTGGCTGCCGAATGTGGCCTGACCGTTCAGGAACGACGCATTTCACGTGATGAGCTCTATAGCGCCGATGAAGCCTTCTTTACGGGAACGGCGGCGGAAGTCACACCCATTCGCGAAGTGGACCGACGCACGATCGGCACCGGGTCCCGCGGGCCCGTCACGGAAAAATTCCAGTCGTTGTACTTCGATTGCGTCCGCGGTAAGAACCCTGCTCACAAGGATTGGCTGACCCCATTGGGAGGATAGGATGTCCAACGTTTCTCAGCTTGATCAAAAATTCGTGGAAGTCACGGCACAGGACTTGCCTCTGCACTGCCCGACACCCTCAGTCAACCTCTGGAACGCTCATCCTCGGGTGTTCCTAGACGTGACCCGTACCGGGGAAGTGCAATGCCCTTATTGCGGAACCCGTTATGTCTTCAAAGGCAACACTCCCGCCGGAGCACATTGAAACGAACACTCATCATCGGAGCAGCCTGGGTCGGGGACGCAGTCCTGTCCCAACCCCTGTTCTCGCTGCTCCTCACCCGGGAGCCCGACCAGCAGATCCATGTTCTGGCTCCATCATGGACCCATGGTGTCCTGGGTCGCATGAAAGAAGTGCACCAGGTACTCGACAACCCTTTTCGGCATGGCGAACTCTCGCTTGGACAACGACGCCGCCTCGGTCTGACCCTGAATCGGGAATCCTATGACCAGGCCATTGTTCTGCCCAACTCATTCAAATCCGCCCTGGTCCCATGGTTTGCCGGCATCCCCAGGCGAACCGGTTATCGGGGTGAATGGCGACAATGGTTACTCAATGATGTACGTCAACTGGACAAGAGTCTCTTGCCGCTCATGGTGCAACGCTTTTCCGCGCTTGCGCTGCCTCCCGGAACAGCACCGCCCTCACCCCCGGACACCCCACGCCTGACACCCCACCCGGAGGCTCAGGCCCGTACCCTGACACGACTGGGCCTATCCACAGCACGCCCAGTGGGTGTCTTGTGTCCTGGTGCGGAATTCGGTCCTGCCAAGCGCTGGCCCGAAAGGCACTACAGGACCGTGGCACAACAATGGATGCGAGAAGGCTTCCAGATATGGGTTCTGGGTTCCGGCAAGGACCATCCTGTGGCTGAACACATCCTTCAGGGCCTCGCGGGTCCGGCATACAATCTTTGCGGACAAACGGCACTGGATGAAGCCGTGGACCTCATGGCACTGGCAGACCGCGTGGTATCCAATGACTCGGGACTGATGCACGTGGCTGCTGCACTTGATCGTCCCATGGTGGCCCTGTTTGGGTCTTCCAGTCCGGAGTTCACCCCGCCCCTCTCGGCTCAGGCCCATGTAGAAACCCTTCATCTTTCTTGCAGTCCCTGTTTCAAGCGCGAATGTCCTCTTGGCCATCTGAATTGCCTTGAACAACTCCTTCCCGAAAGAGTACTGTCCCGATTCAGTGCCTAACCCACCAGACCAGCGGATAGGTGAGTGACGCAGCAATGCCCAGCAATGTGGCCAAGGGCCTGTCATGCAGTTCCTTGAAAATCAGCCACCAGAACTGGCCCGTGAGCGATTGCTTGAGGGGTGCCGGGACAGGATAGCGTTCCCGCAACCCGGGAGGTTCCTGCATGCGTTCATCCAGTGCCTCCCGCAAAACACGTGACTGCCCTTCGGACAACCCGGGCAAACGAAAATTTCTCATGAATGCGTCTCCTTTTTCCCGAATGCACGGACCTGCTTCCCTGCCCAGTCATTGGCTTTGCCCACATGAGATTTGATGGCCTTGGAGGCGGCTGAAGAAAACCCGGTATCCACTCTTGCATGCCCCACCAGTGCCGCAGCAATTTGGGGAACATGCCCCATGAGATAACTCATGATGCTGGCCGTGATGATCAATAAAACGGCTAGCGCCATGGACTCCGTGGGCGTAGCGGAGGACATGACCTGCGCATTGGCCGTCATCCATTGGTGGAGTACGACGAAAACAGGTTTGGTCATGACAAGCACTGCCACTGAAACCACCCGGTAAAAACAGGCAATAAACAGAAACCTGACCCAAGACATGAAAAAGTCCTTGGTGACATCCCATAACAGCCACGGAATAAAAAAAGGACCCAATGCCAGTGCCAACCCTGTCAGGGCACTTCCCATCACGTGAATGACGGCAAAAATGACCAGGGCCACAACAAACACGGACAGTGCCACCACCAGCAGAAACACCGTGACCAGCCATCCGCCAAACGCACCCCAGAATGCCCATGACAGGGGAGTGGCTCCATTCATGAAACGTTCCGGACTGCCGGCGATGGAGTCCCAGACGGTCAGCATGATGTCCATAAATACGCTCCACGCCGTGGCAAACCCCTGGGATTGCCCGCTGGGCCCTGCAATGGCCGTTGCTATGCTTTCACAACCCTTGTAGATGCCCTGGTAAAAAACGAAGTCGTAAGCTTGCATGAACCAGGCCACCAGACCGGCTGTCAACAGAAACCGCAACAGCCGGCTGATCACGCTGCCCAGTTCTTCTCCTCCCAGGGATTCCAGCAGCACCTGAACAAAAAACCAGCTGCACGTCAAAAGCAGCAGAGAACCGTAGAGACTTTCAGATACTTGAGTCAATGCGCCATGCAAAGCCATGCCCCCGTCCAGGAATGACTGGGCAAACTGGTCAATGATGGCAGGGTCAAGGCGCATCATTCACTGGCTCAGGATGCCCCACCCCTGAATGGATTCCTGGGTACGTAATTGTTGATGGAGGGCCTGGACACGTGCTGCCTCGTCCTGTTTTCTTTTCTGAAGGATTTCTCCGGCCATGGCATTGGCCTGGTTTTCATCCTGCAAGCGGGCAGAGTCATTGGCCTGATGGGAAGCCATCAGGCTGATCAGTTGGGCATTCTGTCCAGCCAGCAGGTTGAGATGTTCGTTCACCATCTGAAAACTCTGCTGCAAACCACTGCTGGCTGGGATCTGTGACTGCAGGCTTTGGATCCTTCCATAGGACGCGTTAATGGACTGAAGCATGCCCACCTCGTTCTGGAACACTGAACTGATGGCCTGCCCGCGCGATTGCGCCATCTGGTATTCCCTGTCCAGATATTGGGACGGGGTCAGGCCCATGGCCACCATCTGCCGGAACTGCTGGGTGAATGCCCCCTGAAGGTTCTGCAACTGATTTTGCGTGGTATTCAAAACCTGGGAGAGGGACTGGGCTGTGGCAATGGCATCGGTATAGGGCTGCAACACTTGCCCCAGCACGCTGGCAGGCAATGTTTGAAGATTACGGATCTGGGCAACATATTGCTGAACCTGAAGGGTATATGCTTGAACTTCCTGTGCCGTCTGCCGCACCGCATTGGCAGCGGTAATGGCATTTTCCGCATGGTTGCTGG
The DNA here is from genome assembly GCA_021828575.1 of Pseudomonadota bacterium. Lineage (GTDB taxonomy): Bacteria > Pseudomonadota > Gammaproteobacteria > Burkholderiales > Ferrovaceae > JAJZEL01. Next base: position 4,103 of record JAJZEL010000118.1, on the reverse strand, counting down.
GATCGTACACAAGGCTACCCATGGGCGATCCGCCCCCGCCCGCCCAGGATGCCGGATCGCCAACCAGCATCAGGACCATCACCAGAAAACCCAGATGTCGACTCACGGCGCTTCCCCAAGAACATCTTCCAGATAGCGTTCCTTCCATTGTGGGTGCTGGCTGGAATAATGTCTTTCGAATTGAACGGTGCCCAGTGCATCCGAACGAAGCCTGGCCAGCAGTGCCTTGGAAAAAACGGCCTCGACAAGCTGCGCGCCTGATGGAGACTGAATATAGTACTGGCGCTTTTCAATGGCCTGCTCTATGCGGGACACCTGGGCACCGTTCAATCCGAACTGTTTTTTATACAGTTCCTCATGGGCTTGTGCATTGCGGTTGGGCAAAAATATGCGCGTGGGAATGTTGTCGGCAATCGCTGAAAAAATATCGGAAGAAGACAAGTCATCCAGCGATTGTGTCGCCAGGATGACTGACCCCAGCTTTTTCGGGATCGTCTTCAACCAGTCTCTCAATCGCCTGGAGAAATAAGGGTCGGACAACATGAACCAGGCTTCTTCCACATAAATCAGTGTGGGAGTTCCTGATACGGCCGACATGTGTTTTTCTATCCTGAAAAACACGTAGTCCAGAAATGCGCGTGTGATGCGCCTGTCCTGCAAGACATCCGACATTTCTATACAGGTGAAGGCACTCAGTGAAAACTGGTCAGCACGATGATCAAAATACCCGCCCAGTGCCCCCCCTTCCAGCCAGGGCTCCAACTCCTGCCCAAGGTGCCCGGGCAGCAAGGCATGCAGGCAGGACAGGCGATGAAATTCCGGAGCCATGATGGCCAACCCAGAAAGGGCGAAAGCCAGTGCCTGATCGTCCTGGGCCGTCCACGCATAGCCCCTGGCAGTCAGCAACAGCTCCAGCCATCCCGTCAGCCACGCCTGATCCGATGCACTGGACAGCCAGAACAGGGGGTTGAGTTGCACAGAAGCCCGCCCCATGTCCACGCAGGTGCCATCCTGAAGCAGTGTGGCAATCCGACAGGACCTGTCCTTGTCGAAAATGACGGTCCTGACAGGATGGTACTTCTGGTACTGGCTGATCAGGAAATTGACAAAAACCGATTTTCCACTGCGGGAAGGACCCACCACGAAAGCATGTGCCAGATCCTGATGATGCAGATTGAAAAAATAAGACCCTCCTGAAGGTGTGGAAAAAAGCGCAAGCGCTGGCGCAGCACGACCCATCTGCTGTTTCAGATAAGCGTTCTCCTTCTGCCCCATGGGTTCATGCCGAAGAGGGCACAAATCTGCCCAGTTGGCGGTGCTGACAAAATGCCATCTCACGAGTTCGCCCCACTGTCCTGGCAACGTACCCGACCATGCGGATGTCAGATGCATCCGTTCCCGCAATAGCAGATAACCCCGAGCCCTGATCACGTTGGCCGCCGAAGACAGGCATGCCTCCATTTCGTCCATGGACCGGCCAGTCACAAGCAATGCCAGGTTGTGATATCCAAATACCCTGTTTCTGGCAGCCATATCCGTCAATGCTTCACGAGCATCATGCGCCAGTACGGTTCGTCCCGTATCCCTTACGACGCTCTCTTCCCCGGACAATGCTTCCCGGACATAACTGAACAGGGACTTCTGGAAGTTCAGGTGAAACCTCTGGACGTTCTTGATGTAGCGTTTCGCTTCTTCCTGATCCACAAAACGAAACACCTGGGAAAACACCAGTTCGCCAGGAACAGCCAGAATGTCATTCAGCATGCCGGGCCAGGTTTCCCCTGGCCACCCCTTCAGGGCCAGCACCCCTCCAAACAGGGTGTTCATGATGCCTTCAAACCGCACATGATCGGCATGAATCGTCACTCTGTCTTCTCCCAGAAGACCATCCAGCAACGTTCCGTCGGAAATTTTCGGGCGATGGCCCTCATGCGATGCAGGACTGGTCATTTCTCCCAGGAAAGCTATCAGCATCTCGTCCTGCAGTCTGTCAGGGCGAACAAACTGAAGCGCTCCTTCCATCAAGGAAAGCATTTCTTCGAACCTGAATATGCGTCGGCACAATGCCTTCTCATCATGCTGATAAGAGGGGCCATGCAAAAAACGCTGCGTCAGCAAGGAAACCCATTTCCTGGGAGAAGTCGGCTGTGTGCCACCAATTTCCGCCAATCCTGACCAGAACCCTGCTGCTCCCCTTGCCGGTGATAGCAGGATCGTCAAATACACCCGGTTATAGAACAGGGGAGTCGATGCCAGGGTATCCTGATAGAGCACATTCATCCTTGCGCTCTCACCCTCCGGAAATTGCCCTGCCAACCTGCCGGGCAATCCTTTTCTCAGCACGGTCAACCAGATCGTCACCCGGGCATCCATGGCTCGAAAGGCCTGTTCAAGCTGCTGTGCACCCCAATCCATTGCCTGTACATCCCCTGCTTCGCAAGTCATTCCCTGCAAATGATAGGAGGCCTGCAAACTTCCATCCTTATTGAGGACGAGCCCTGGGGTCACTTGAAGGAGCCAGGGTAAAAGTTCCGACAGGGAGCGCGACCGGGCATCGAATTCCCTGATTTTTTGACGCGCGTTCAGCATGGCATACCCCTGGAAAACCCATTTGGGCGACCTTTTCCCGATGTCCTTGCATGGGGCCATGGTTCATAACTGTCTGCCTGACGGTTGTAGCGAATGTATATGCGCCGGGTGAACGGATCTTCACGCGTCATTTGCACCAGGAACAGGTGTACCAGAACACTGAGAGGAAACCACCCCAACATGTGCAGGTCTGCCACAAGCACCAGGGTGAGTGTGACATTCACGATCACGAATGGTTTTTCCACTCCGGCAATGAGCAAGGGAGACACCAGGGATTCGTGAAGCACGGAAGTGCGCTCATGAACGGCATCAGGTTTCATCATAGGCACCCCGGCATGACCACTCCAGGAAAGAGCGCAGTAATGATACTGGCCACTGAAAGTGCACAGGACATACCCAACAGCCAGCTGGCCACACGGGAAACAATGCCCCCCGTTTCAGCGTACATGAACATGATGCCGATCATGATGGTGGCCACCACGGACAGCACCACAGCCACCTGACCTTTCAGACTGCTGGCCACAGCGCAGATCGGCCCTTCCCAGGGCATTGGGGTATAAAAAGCCCACGAAGCCAAGGGTGACAGCATCAAACCCGCCATGGCGCCCTGCATCAACAAGCGTCGCTCATCCCGGCTGATGCACGACAGAAAACCGGTATTTCCCATTGTGATAACCCTCCACTCGAATCATGCTTTCAACGTACCGCCTGCCTTTTTCCCGCTTGAGGTGAACCACGCCATGAATGCATTGGGCCACTTGTCGTGCCACAGCTTCCACTGGCCATTGCACCCCGGATTGCAAAACCATTTGTTCAATCCTGTGCAAGGCCTCCAGGGCATTGTTTGCATGTAATGTCCCCATGCATCCTGCATGTCCTGTGTTCATGGCCTGCAACAAGTCAAAGGCTTCTCCCCCACGCACCTCTCCCACCACAATCCTGTCGGGCCGAAACCTCAATGACTGCCTGACCAGATCCCTGATGGAAATGCCCAGTCCCTGGTTGGCCTCGAATGAAACATGATTGGGCGTGGGAACAGACAGTTCATGGGTGTCTTCTATCAGGACCAGACGCTGCGCTTCCGGAAGAGTGCCCAGCAAGGCATTCAGAAAAGATGTTTTTCCGCTTCCCGTACTGCCACTGACCAGGATGTTGGCACCCTGATCCAGCCACTCCATAAGGACAGGGCGGGCACCTTCATGTACGCCTGGACTGGTCACCGCATCATCAGGATCGGCCATGGCATCTGGCCGCAAAAACCCTTTGAGCTCATGTCTTGTCCCGCCAAGCTTGCGCATGCATAACACGTCACCATTGCGCGACACCGGAAACAGTACGGCGGAAACCCGCATATGGAGAAATAAGGTGTCAAGCAAAAAACCCGCTTTCGTGGCCTTTCCCGATTCCTGACGAGCCATCGTGAACAGGAGCGTGATTGCATTCCTGGCTTCCCTTGAGGAAAAGCAACACTCCACGGGTGACAGCATCCCGGACCGTTCAACCCACACGACATT
>JAJZEL010000054.1:621-4866 GCA_021828575.1 Pseudomonadota bacterium | reverse complement strand
AACCGGACTGATGCGATATGTGTGGCATCGTGGGCGCCGTGTCACGGCGCGATGTGGTTCCCTTGTTGCTGGAAGGTTTGAGGCGCCTTGAGTACCGAGGCTACGATTCCGCAGGGGTGGCTGTTTTTCAGGATGGGCTGAAACGGGTACGCAGTACTGGTCGCGTGGCGCAGCTCGAGCAGCAGGTGAAGGCGGAGGGCGTGGCTGGCTCCCTGGGCATTGCCCATACGCGCTGGGCCACCCATGGTCCTCCCAGCATTCGCAATGCCCACCCCCATGTGAGCGGCCATGGCATTGTCGTGGTACACAATGGCATCATCGAGAACTACGAATCATTGCGTCAGAAGTTGCGCAGTCAAGGGTATGAATTCGAGTCCGACACAGACACCGAAGTCATCGCCCACCTGGTGGACCAGGCCTATGCCGCCTGCCATGATCTGAAGCAGGCAATGCAAAATGCCATGGCGCAGTTGGAGGGGGCCTATGCTCTTGCGGTGTTCACCGCAGAAAATCCGGACCGTTTGCTGGCAGCGCGATTGGGCAGCCCCTTGTTGCTTGGACTGGGTGAAGGAGAGTATTTCCTGGCTTCCGATGCGGCTGCCCTCATCACAGTCACGTCACGAATGATCTACCTGGAAGAGGGTGATTTGGCCGAGCTGACCCTCAGCGGCATCAAGGTCACCGATCGCAATGGCCGGCAGGTGGAGCGCCCCGTGCATGCCAGCAAGCTCTCCCTTGAAACGGCCGAGCTGGGTCCCTATGACCATTTCATGCAAAAGGAAATTGCCGAACAGCCTCGGGCCATTGCGGATACGGTGGAACCAGTGCTTGCCCAGGGTTTTGTACCCGGACTGTTTGGCGAGCAGGCGGAGGCCGTGTTATCCCGGGTGGACAGTGTCTCGTTCCTGGCGTGTGGCACCAGCTACCATGCGGCTCTGGTGGCCCGATACTGGATGGAGCAGATCGCTCGCATTCCTTGCTGGGCCGAAGTGGCCAGCGAATACCGGTACCGTGACTCGGTACCCAACCCCAACACCCTGGTGGTGACCATTTCCCAGTCCGGTGAGACAGCTGATACGTTGGCCGCATTGCGCCATGCTCAGGCCCAGGGCCATGCCTGGTCCCTGTCCATTTGCAATGTCCCGGAAAGTGCCTTGACGCGGCAGGCCACTCTGTCTTTTCTGACCCGTGCCGGCCTTGAAATTGGCGTGGCGTCCACCAAGGCGTTCACCACGCAGTTGGTGGCCCTGTTCACATTGGCGGTCACTCTGGCCCGTTGCCGTGGGGTGCTGACCTCTGAAGCAGAGGCTTCGTACCTGGATGCTCTGAGGCGCCTGCCGGGTAAGGTCCAGCATGTGCTTAATCTGGAACCGCAACTCAAGGTCTGGGCGAGCCACTTCACGCGCAAACAGCATGCCCTGTTCCTGGGCAGGGGGGTGCATTACCCCATTGCTCTCGAAGGTTCGCTGAAGCTCAAGGAAATTTCCTACATTCATGCCGAGGCCTATCCGGCCGGGGAGCTCAAGCATGGGCCCCTGGCGCTGGTGGATGCTGATATGCCCGTGCTGGCCGTAGCCCCCAACGATGCCCTGCTGGAAAAACTGAAATCCAACCTTCAGGAGGTGCGTGCAAGGGGCGGGGAGTTGTATGTGCTGGCCGACGAGGACAGCCATTTCATGTCCTCTGACGGCATCCACGTCATTCGTCTGCCTGATCACGAAGGAGTACTGAGTCCCGTGGTCCATGTGGTGCCCCTGCAATTGCTGGCCTATCACACAGCCTGTGTCCGGGGGGCCGACGTGGACAAACCCAGAAACCTGGCCAAGAGTGTGACGGTGGAGTGATTTTTTGGCGTCATGCTTCGGTCGGTTCGAGAAACGGGCGATACTGAGTTGATCCCGGAATCACGCGTTGATGCAGCGATATTTCGCCATCTGCTGGACAATTCCAACATTCCGCTCATCGGGAGTGCCTTTGGGAGCACGCTGGTTGCCACAGCGCATATGGATTCTCCTCATCGTCCGCTGGTGTTGATCTGGCTGGCATTCGTTTATCTGACAGTTGCCATTCGCTTCTGGCTGGCTCGCCGTCGCCGACTGCATGTCCAGGAAGATGAGTACGACAGAAAAGAAGCCTTGCGCTATGCATTGACCACCAGCATTTCGGGAATCGCCTGGGGCTTGGGTGGTCTTCTGGTATTGGATGACTCCCCGATTGCAGCAGTGGTGACCATCACGGCGATACAGGCCATGGTCATGGGAGGGGCTTTGACGTTGGGCGCGTTTTTACCTGCTTTCTATGCATTTGCTTTGCCGGCCATCATGCCGATGGTGGTCGCATTGGCCATCAGTGGCACGGGGCCTCATATCATTCTCGCGGTCTATAGCAGCATTTTCACCGTGCTTATCGCGGGCATTGCGAGGCGATTCAACAGATCGTTGCGTTATACATGGCAACTCACGTTCGAAAAGGAAGACCTCGTCAACGCACTGACCAAGGCCCATGACCAGCAATCTGCCCTGGCAAAGTCCGATGGTCTGACCGGCATGGCCAACCGCCGCCATTTCGATGAGGTCCTGGAAAAGGAGTTTTCTCGTTTGCGTCGGTCAGGCGGGTTGTTGTCACTCCTGATGCTGGATGTGGATCATTTCAAGGCATTCAATGACAAATACGGTCATATTGCAGGGGATGATTGCTTGAAACGGGTGGCCGAAGTGTTTCGGAGAGGTGTTGGCAGGGTGTCAGATCTGGCAGCGCGTTACGGTGGTGAAGAGTTTGTGGGCATCTTGCCTGAAACCGATAATGCCGGTGCAGTGGCCGTGGCAGAACAGGTTCGGTCTGCAGTGGAATCCTTGCAAATTGTCCATGAAAGTTCTTCAACGTCGCGTTATGTCACCGTCAGTCTTGGAGTGGTGACATTGAACTGTTCTGAAGTTGATTCGACGACTGCAGTCATTGCCCGCACCGATGCGCAACTGTACCGTGCCAAAACCGAGGGAAGGAACCGTATAGCCGCCATCTAGGTTTCAAGGGTGGGGCTGGGGGGGGGCGCGAGAGTCCTACACGCCCGGTTTGTCGAACAGGGTGACGACAAACAGCAGTCCCAGTATGGCGACGATGGCGTTGATCAGTACCCCGAACTGCGTGGCATAGCCTTCCGGTATCTCAATGGGACGCAGGGTTTTCAGGACACGGCGGTACTGGATGATGGCACTGACCGCAGCGACCACTCCCATCAGGATGAAGGCAATACCCATCCAGTAGGAGGTGCCCCGGTCCACCACGTCCAGGTGCTGTAGTGACAACAATCGGATGAACAGGCCGAACCGCTCGATCACGAATCCGAAGCCCATCAGGGTGAGGCTGGTGCGGTTCCAGGCCAGCAGGGTCCGCTCTGCCGCAAAGAATACGCGAGGGTCATTCAGGTCGGACACGACAACAAGCTCCTGGTACAGGTGACATCCGGGCACTATAAGGGATTTTTCCCCATATTGGGGGGTATTGGTCCGAAAGCGCGTGATAAGATTCCGCTGCATGAGTGAAGACCTGATCATTGATTTGCCAGACGACTGGCATGTGCATCTGCGCGACGGAGCAGGCCTGGAGGCGGTGGTGGCCCATACGGCGCGGCAGTTTGGCCGGGCCATCGTCATGCCCAACCTCAAACCACCTGTCACTACTGTGACATTGGCAGCAGCCTACCGTGACCGCATATTGAAGGCACTGCCTGCTGGCAGTCGGTTTCAGCCATTGATGACTCTCTACCTGACTGAGGCCACTACGTCGCGTGACATTGAAGAGGCGTGCAAGACCGACTGGTTAAAAGCAGTCAAGTACTATCCGGCGGGTGCGACCACGCACTCCGAGGCCGGCGTGCGGGATCTTTCCCACTGTCATGAAGTACTAGCAACCATGGAGTCGGTTGGACTGCCGTTGCTGATTCATGGGGAAGTGACAGATCCCGTCGTGGATATCTTTGACCGGGAGCGGGTTTTCGTCGAGCGACACCTGATCCCTCTTGTCTTGCGCTACCCCCGCCTGAGGATCGTGCTGGAACACATTACTACAGCCGCCGCCGTCAAGTTTGTGCTGGCGGCCGAGGATCATGTGGCAGCCACAGTGACGCCGCATCATTTGCTGTACAGCCGAAATGCCATGTTCCAAGGGGGGGTACGCCCGCACTTCTATTGTCTTCCGGTGCTGAAAAGGGAAGAAAACCGCCAGGCGTTGTTGAGGGCAGTGACT
>JAJZEL010000054.1:0-611 GCA_021828575.1 Pseudomonadota bacterium | reverse complement strand
CAGCGCCCCCCACGCCCGCCACACCAAGGAAGCCGCCTGTGGTTGCGCTGGCATTTACAGTGCCCATGCGGCACTGGAACTGTATGCGGAAGCCTTTGAACAGGTGGGTGCGCTCGACCGGTTGGAAGGGTTTGCCAGCCATTACGGTGCAGATTTTTATGGTGTTCCCCGGCATACCCACAAGGTCACTCTGGTCCGGTCTGCATGGACGGTGCCTGAAACCTACCCTTTTGGGCCATCTGGTCAGTTGGTTCCCCTGAGGGCTGGCGAGGCCCTGTCATGGCGTTTGCAGGGTCCCGGCTGATACAATGCAGGCGAAGCTGGCTGGACAGTCGCTGCGCATTCATTGCGGAGAGGAAAGTCCGGGCTCCACAGGGCAGGATGCCGGTTAATGGCCGGAGGCCGTGAGGCCATGGAAAGTGACACAGAAAACAAACCGCCGAAACCCGGCATGCTGGGTTGGTAAGGGTGAAAAGGTGCGGTAAGAGCGCACCGCACGCGCGGTAACGCGAGTGGCACGTCAAACCCCATCCGGAGCAAGACCAAATAGGGAAGCCTTCGTGTGCCCACACGGCTTCCGGGTAGGTTGCTTGAGCGAACGGGTAACCGTT
>JAJZEL010000170.1 GCA_021828575.1 Pseudomonadota bacterium | reverse complement strand
AAAGAAAATTCAGGAAACCCCAAAATCGGAACAGAATGAGCCGGTTACCCTGCTTGTTCCGGAAGTTGGGCGTCCAGAAAAAAGAGTGCCCATGTCACGTCTTCGGGCGAGGATTGCAGAACGCCTGGTACAGTCCCAAACCACTGCGGCCATATTGACCACCTTCAATGAGGTCAACATGAAACCTGTTATGGATATTCGTGGCCACTACAGGGAACAATTCGAAAAGGAGCATGGTGTCAAACTGGGGATCATGTCTTTCTTTGTCAAGGCAGCAGTTTCGGCCCTTAAAAAATTCCCTGTTTTGAATGCTTCTGTGGATGGCAATGACATTGTTTATCACGGTTACTACGACATTGGCATTGCTGTTGGAAGTCCCAGAGGACTTGTGGTCCCCGTACTGAGAGATGCAGACCGCCTTTCCATGGCTGAAATAGAACGCAGGATCGCTGATTTCGGGCAACGTGCCAAGGAAGGAAAAATCGATATTGAAGAATTGACGGGAGGGACTTTCACCATCTCCAACGGTGGAGTTTATGGGTCACTGCTGTCGACGCCCATCATCAATCCTCCTCAATCAGGCATTCTTGGCGTTCATGCCACGAAGGATCGACCCGTCGTGGAAGAGGGGCAGATTGTCATTCGTCCCATGAATTATCTTGCGCTTTCTTATGATCACCGCATCATTGATGGTCGCGAGGCAGTCCAGGCTCTGGTGACTATCAAGGATGCCCTCGAAGATCCTGCTCGTCTGATACTGGATATTTGATTCATGGATCATTTTGACGTGGTGGTGATCGGTGCAGGACCGGGCGGCTATGTGGCCGCCATCCGTGCGGCACAGCTGGGAATGTCAGTGTGCTGTGTGGATGCCTGGCAAGATGAACAGGGAAAACCCCGGTTGGGTGGTACTTGTCTCAACGTGGGTTGCATCCCATCCAAAGCATTGCTGGAAAGTTCCGAGAAGTATCATGAAATCAGTCAGTCGTTAGGAGAGCATGGAATTGTTGTGGAGGGTGTGTCGCTTGATCTTGCCAAAATGCAGGCCAGGAAAAAAACCATTGTTAACCAGTTGACTGATGGCGTTGCCCATCTGTTCAGGAAAAACGGGATTTCCTCACTGCATGGTCGCGCCTCATTTGTATCCATCAAAAACGAAATGACTACATTGAAGGTCACCCATGAAAAGAATGAACTCCTGGTTCAGGGCGACCATGTCATTATTGCCACAGGGTCCATGCCCAGGCCGTTACCAGTCGCGGCAGTGGACAACCACTTGATTCTGGACAGCGCGGGGGCATTATCTTTGCATGAAGTACCTGGCAGATTGGCTATTGCAGGGGCTGGTGTGATTGGTCTGGAAATGGGCTCGGTCTGGAAAAGACTGGGAAGCGAGGTGACCTTGATTGAAGCCATGCCGGATTTTTTGCCAACGGCCGACCATCAGCTTTCAAAAGAAGTTTTCAATGTGTTGACGCGTGATGAAGGTTTGCAAATTCAGTTGGATACCCGTCTCGAAAAGGTCAGTCGCTCAGGAAACCAGCTGCAATTGTTGTGTGAGGGAAAATCAGCGGGAGTTCTGGAGGTTGACCGTCTGCTCGTGGCAACAGGGCGTATGCCCTGTACGGAAGGTCTCTGCCTGGAAAATGTCGGACTGAAATCCGACATGCGCGGAATGATCCCGGTGGATGATCATTGTCAGACTGCCGTAAAAAGCATATGGGCCATCGGAGATGTGGTTCGCGGGCCCATGCTGGCTCACAAGGCAGAAGAAGAGGGCGTGGCCGTGGCAGAACAGATCGCGGGTCAGAAAGGACATGTCAGTTTCGAAAATATTCCCTGGGTAATCTATACATCGCCCGAAATTGCCTGGGCAGGAAAGACCGAGCAAATCCTGAAGGACAATGGACAGGCTTATCGGTCAGGAATCTTTCCATTACGGGCAAATGCGCGAGCGAAATCCATGGGAGATACCCGCGGTTTCATCAAAATTCTGGCGGATCAACACACGGATCAGGTGCTGGGTGTTCATATTTTTGGGGCCCAGGCATCCGAATTGATTTCAGAGGCTGTTTTGGCCATGGAATTTGGTGCTTCCAGCGAAGATATAGCCAGAACCGTTCATGCTCACCCCACACTTTCCGAAGCACTGCGAGAAGCAGCCCTCTCGGTGGAAAAGCGCTCAATCAATTACTGACCACGGCCAGGGAACATGACACGAATGAAAGGCCCTGCCGAGTGGTACAAGATATTCAGCGAACGATCGGATTTTGAGCGGGATGATGAACAGCTCAAGGTAGTCACTCATTTGCAGAACTTGTTTGATGATATCGAGTCTTTTCAGAGGCAACGGCAGGGGTTTTTTTCACGTACATTTGGCATTCACAGGGTGCTGCGTGGCATTTACATTTATGGTGATGTGGGCAGGGGGAAAAGTGTCATCATGGACGGTTTTTTTTCCTGTTTGCCAGAATCAGGAAAACGGCGAGTCCATTTCCATGAGTTCATGGCAGAAGTCCACGAGAGGATGAGGCAATTAAGCGCACGTGAAGATCCACTCAGGACAGTGGCAACGCAAATAGCCAGTCACACTCGCATTCTGTGTTTTGATGAATTTCATGTGAGTGATATTGCAGATGCCATGATCCTCAAAAGGCTTTTTGAATTTTTGATGGCTCGGGACATGGTCCTGGTGATCACCTCCAACTATGCACCCGATGATCTTTACCCGGAAGGGCTTCAGCGAGAACGTTTTCTTCCCGCCATCGCTCTGCTCAAGGAAAAACTGACCGTGGTCAGGATTCAAGGGCATCGCGATCACAGAAAAAGGGTGTTGGAACATCTTAATGTCTATTTTCAGCCGCTTGGCGTGATCAGTGATATGTCAATGCAGAGTACTTTCCATGCTCTGTGTCAGCATCCTCAGGTTTCTTCCGATCTGGAAATTCTAGGGCGTCGCGTAAGCGTTCGAGGTGCTGGGGAAAGTGTGGCATGGTTCGAGTTTGATGAGTTGTGTGGTGGGGCACGTTCACAGAGGGACTACCTGGAGCTGGCTGCCCGCTATCGGACCCTGATGCTGTCGGATATTCCCCACCTCACTGAAAAATGGGGCGAAGCCGCTCTCAGGTTGACCTGGCTAGTGGACATCGCCTACGACCGCCACATCAGACTTGTCATCTCTGCAGAATCCATGCCAGAGTCGTTGTATTCAGAAGAACTCCGCAATGATGAATCGGAACGAACCATCAGCCGGCTCATGGAAATGCAGACTTCCGGATACTTGGCTGACTGGTTTCCTATTCATGGATGATGGCGTCTGCCTCGATTTCAATCATCATGTCCGGATCGATGAGTCTGCTGACTTCCACGAGGGTGGTGGCAGGCCTGATTTCGCCAAAGATTTGTCCATGGGCACGTGCAATTTTTTCCCACTGATCGATTTTTGTCACATAAAGCCGTGTGCGAACCACGTGCCTGAGCTCGGCCCCCGACCGGTTCAACGCCATCTCGATATTTTTAAGCGCTTGCAGTGTTTGCGCCTCCGGGTCATTGGGCCCCACAAGCTTGCCGTCTGCGCCTGTCCCGGTGGTTCCTGAAACCAGAACCTGGTTGCCAACTTTGACAGCTCTTGAATAGCCAATGATGGGTTCCCATGTGGATCCGCTGGAAATGTTCTCTCGTTGCATTTGATATCTTCCGTAAGTTCAATGGTCTGTATTTTACGTGGCATTATACTGTCCGGATCAGGGCTTTACAGGGATAAAGTGCAACTTTCATGAGTATTTCCGAAAAGAAACTTTTGCGGCAAAGCGTTTTGGAACTGCGTGATGCCATACCACTTGAAGAGCGTCTGGAACGAAGTCATTGCCTGACAGAGAGGCTATTGGAGACCCTTGAGTTCCAGCAGGCTGAGTACCCCATGGGCTATTGTTCCATGGGGTCAGAATATGAAACATGGGGGGTTTTGAAAAACGTGCTGGATCGTGGCAAATGTCTGGTATTGCCAAGGGTTCACCCTCAGCAGAAAATCCTCGAACTGTTTCGTGTCACTTGTCTGGAGTCGGGTTTGAAAAAAGGGGTGTGGGGTATCAGGGAACCTGACCCGGACATTTGCGAGCTTGTCCCTCTTTATCAAGTGGATTTCGTACTCATGCCGGGTGTTGCTTTTGATGGTCAAGGGTACAGGCTGGGTTACGGTGGCGGTTTTTACGACAGGTTGCTGGCCTCGGCAGATCCGGATCTTTGCAAGGTGGCGGTGGCTTTTCGTGAACAGCGGGTCAACCGTGTACCCAGAGAGCCTCATGATATTCCTTTGAGCCAGTTGATTACGGATGATGGCCAGCTTGTATTCCATGGTACGTAAATCATTTTCGGCAGTGGGGCCCAAAGGGCTTCATCGCATTGATTACAGCGACTGGGGCCAGGAAAGCAATCACAATGTGGTGCTGTGCATCCATGGATTGACAAGAAACGGTCGTGATTTCGATTACCTTGCCAGATCGCTGGCTTCCCGGTACCGGGTCATCTGTCCGGATCTTCCCGGACGGGGCACTAGTGAGTGGTTTCCTGCTGCAGCATGCTATAGCTATCCGCAATATTTATCGGACTTGAATGCCTTGATGCTGTTTCTGGGCGTCTCTACTTATCACTGGATAGGGACGTCTCTGGGAGGGGTTCTGGGAATGATGATGGCTTCACAGCCCATTTCTCCTGTGAGAAAGTTGGTCTTGAATGACGTGGGGGGTCATATTCCCGTTAGTGAACTCAAGCGTCTGCGTGCATTGCATGCAGCAGAAGCAAGGCCCAAAATTTCACTGGATGAGGCGGAACGGAGCATGCGTCGCTTGTATGCCGAATTTGGCCGCGTAACGTGTGAGCGA
>JAJZEL010000097.1 GCA_021828575.1 Pseudomonadota bacterium | reverse complement strand
GATGTGACTGGTGAACTTCTGGCGCAGCGCGATGACGACAAGGAAGACATCGTGCGCAGAAGACTGGAGGTTTATCATTCCCTAACCCGCCCATTGGTGGATTTTTACACCCATTGGGCGGCTTCAGGCGAGGCCGGTGCTCCACAATATGATCGCGTGGCAGGAACCGGGTCGGTAGAGTCCGTCAGGGAGGCCGTTTTCAAGGCGCTGTCCTGAGGGAGGACATGGCAGGTGTCGTGGGGGAGGGGATCATGGCCAGAATGAATGCGTTTTATGCACAATCGGGCGGTGTGACTGCCGTCATCAATGCCAGCGCCTGCGGAGTGATCGAGGCTGCACGCAAGCATGGCGATCTCATCGGAAAACTGTATGCAGGCAGGCATGGCATTCTGGGTGCCTTGACTGAAGATCTCATCGATACGTCTTGGGAATCTGCTGAAGACATCAGGGCACTGCGCCATACCCCTGGCGGAGCGTTTGGTTCTGCCCGGTACAAACTCAAGGATTTGGAAAAAAACAGGGCCGAGTACGAGCGTCTCATCGAGGTGTTTCGTGCCCACCGCATCGGGTATTTCTTTTACAACGGCGGCGGTGATTCTCAGGACACCACGCTTAAGGTGTCCCAGATGGCCCGTCAGATGGGTTATCCGCTCGTGTGTGTGGGGATTCCCAAAACCGTGGACAATGATCTTCCAGTCACGGATTGCTGTCCAGGTTTCGGGTCTGTGGCCAAATATGTGGCCACTTCCATTCGTGAAGCGGCCTTCGACGTGGCATCCATGGCTCGAACTTCAACCCGGGTGTTCATTCTCGAAGTCATGGGTCGCCATGCCGGATGGATTACGGCCGCCTGCGGTCTGGCAGGGCACCATCGCGATGAGGCCCCTCATCTGCTGCTTTTTCCCGAAGTGCCATTCCAAAAGCAGGCTTTTCTGGAAAAAGTCAGCGAAACTGTGGCCCGTGTGGGGTATTGCGTGGTGGGAGTCTCGGAAGGGGTGCGCCGACCGGATGGAACCTTTCTTTCCGAGACGGGACTGAAGGATGCTTTTGGGCATGCCCAGTTGGGCGGGGCAGGTCCGCTCCTGGCACAGATGGTGCGTGATGAACTGGGTCTCAAATATCACTGGGCAGTGGCAGACTATTTGCAACGTTCTGCCCGACATCTGGCATCCCGCGTGGATGTGGCGCAGGCTTACGCAGTGGGGCGTGCAGCAGTGGAGTTTGCCCTGAAAGGACATAACGCGGTCATGACGACCGTGCTGCGCGTGTCCGATCAGCCATACCGATGGAAAGTGGGGCGGGTTGCCCTGGAAGAAGTGGCCAACCGGGAGCGGATGTTGCCACGCGATTTCATCACGGCCGACGGGTTCGGGATCACGGCCCGTTGCCGGAATTATCTTCAACCCCTGGTGGCGGGTGAGGCATTTCCACCTTTTGAAGGTGGTTTGCCGCAATACGTGACACTGAGGAACCGCGCTGTTCCGAAAAAACTGGGGACGGAGTTCAAGATCTGACGTTGCGGGAAACCAGTCGTTCCTTGAAATGTTCCATGGCGAGTACCAGCTCTCTCATGATGCCGGGTTCGAATGGGGAGTGGCCGGCATCCGGAACGACGATGTATTCGGCTTCCGGCCAGGCCCGGTGCAGGTCATCCGCACTGATGATGGGACATACCCCGTCATAACGACCCTGAACGATGACGGCCGGAATATGGGCAATGCGACGGATATTCTCGAGCAGGCTGTTCTTGGGCAGGAAAATGTCGTGTTTGAAGTAATGGGCTTCGATTCTCGCAAGACCCAGAGCTACCGCGTCGCTGGAAAAATGGGCCACCACGGAAGGGTTGGGCAACAGAGTGGAACAGGCACCTTCATAAGCTCCCCACGAACGGGCGGCCGGAAGATGCACGGCGGGATCGGGGTGGCTCAGGCGCTGATGGTAAGCAGTGAGCAGGTCGTGACGTTCAGCTTCAGGAATGTAATGGGAAAAACTGCGCCAGGCCTCGGGAAAGAGATGGCGCAACCCGTAAAGGAACCACTGGATTTCCGAATCCCGGCACAGGAATATGCCTCGCAGGATCAGTCCCAGGCAGCGTCCCGGGTGTGCTTCCGCGTAAGCCAGAGCCAGGGTGCTGCCCCATGAACCGCCAAAAACCAGCCACCGGTCCACGCCAAACTGGGTGCGCAACCGCTCCATGTCACTGATGAGCATGGGGGTTGAGTTGTTCCTTGTTTCGCCCAGGGGCCGGGAACGGCCGGCTCCACGCTGATCAAAAATCAGGATGCGGTAAGCTGAGGGATCAAAAAACTGACGGTGGATCGCGCTGGCACCTGCCCCGGGGCCACCATGTAAAAAAATCACCGGAGTTCCTTCCGGGTTTCCGCACTCTTCCCAGTAAATGCGATGAATGTCGTCAACTTCCAGCCATCCATGAGCATGGGGCTCGATTTTTGGGTACAGTCCAGGGTTTTCAGGTGTGAAAAATCCATGCCTGACGAACGTCATCACGAGTACCATTTGCAGTATTGATGGATACCCATGTTATACGATGCCTGCAAGGAAATGAGCATGGAAACGGAAAAATCGCCGGCGGAATTGCTGGAAATGTTCCAGAAAATGATCAACCCCATGGCTTTTTCCATGATGAATCCGCTGATGCCCGGATTGCGGCGGGAGGATCTGGACAGAAAAATTGCCGAACTGGGGGCCGTGCGTGAATGGTTGAATGGTCAGGTGGCGACGCTGGACTGGATGGTCCAGGCCCTGGAATATCAGAGAAACCTGCTGCCGTCCGCGGATCCTCACCAGGAAGACAAGTCCGGGCAGGCAGCCGGGTCATGAGTCAGCGCTTGCGTTCCAGAATGCGAAAGGACAGATCGTGAGCATTTCTGGCATCGCGAGGGTGTTCCTTGCGGGACACTTCCCTCCACTCGGAGGGGGTGATGGGCGGAAAATGCGTGTCACCGGGAATCGCAGCGCACACTTCCGTCAGGTACAGTCTGTCGGCATGGGGCAGGGCCGTTTCATACAGTGCTGCTCCGCCAATCACGAACAATTCCCGGGCACTCTCGGCCATGTCCAGTGCCTCTTCCAGCGAGCCCGCCACGACACACCCGGGGGCGGACAACCTGCGATTTCGGCTGACCACGATATTTTGCCTTCCTGGCAAGGGGCGACCGATGGACTCGTGGGTCTTGCGTCCCATGATGACAGGGCATCCCAGCGTGGTGGCCTTGAAGTAGGCCAGGTCGGCAGGCAGGTGCCAGGGGAGTGCATTGTTTGCTCCAATGACTTGCTCAGGGGTCATGGCCACGATCAGGGACAGGCGTGGAAGCGGGATGTTTTGAGTCATGCCAGTGAATTGTCGTCAACAGCTATTGAATTTTGGATCGAATTGACGCATCCTAACACGTTGGCGGGCCTCCCCGCATTGTAGTACGGTGAACCTGGTCAGGTCCGGAAGGAAGCAGCCACAGCCGTGTCCTGCAAGTGCCGGGGGTTGGGCTCGCCTCTTCGCTAAATATCGTTGCCGAATTGAAATCACGAGAGTTGTTGCATGAGAAAAACCATTCTGGCCATGGCGTGTCTTTCAGGTTTCCTTTCACAACCTGCCAAAGCCGACGATCAGGCCCCGTCACAGGCCTTGTCCGTGGAGACAGGCTACGGATACCACACCGACATGGCGCGACTGGCCTGGTCATATGCCTGGAACAGGCGCTGGTTCACTGACCATTCCTGGTCATTGGGTGGGTACTGGGATGTGGGCATTGGTCATTGGACACCCCATAACCCTGTGGGTGGCAACCATGACGTCAACGATTTCGGGTTGACACCCGTGTGGCGTCTTTCACCCACCAATCCGGAAGGCTCGGTGGTTCCCTTTCTCGAAGCGGCCGTGGGCGCGCACTACATCAGTGACTACCAGATATACAATGGGCGCGACATGAGTACCCATTTTCAGTTTGGGGATCATGTGGGAGCCGGGCTGAGCCTGGGACCGCGGCATGACTGGGACGTGATGTTCCGTTTTCAGCATCTTTCCAATGCGGGCATAGAGAACCCCAATCCCGGGATCAACTTTTACCAGGTACGGCTCGGGCACTGGTTTTAGGATATCCGGGAGCCCCATGCATACCGAAAGTCAGGCGCTGGCCAGAAAATGGCGTCCACGGGAATTTTCCCGGTTGGTGGGGCAGGAACACGTGGTTCGGGCGCTGGAGAATGCCCTGTCCACGGGACGTCTTCATCATGCCTATCTGTTCACGGGTACACGCGGCGTAGGAAAAACCACCCTCGCGCGCATTCTGGCCAAGTGTCTCAACTGTGCCACGGGGCCTGTGTCGCAACCCTGTGGCGTTTGCCAGGCCTGTACCGAAATCGACCAGGGACGATTTCCTGACCTCGTGGAAGTGGACGCGGCCACGAACACCAAGGTCGAGGAAATGAGGGAGCTCCTGGACAGCGCGCATTACATGCCTACTGCGGGGCGATTCAAGGTTTACATCATTGACGAAGTCCACATGTTGTCGCGGCAGGCCTTCAATTCCATGCTGAAAACGCTGGAAGAGCCTCCGGATCACGTCAAGTTCATCCTGGCCACCACCGATCCGCAAAAAGTGCCCATCACAGTGCTTTCGCGTTGCCTGCAGTTCAATCTGCGTCCCCTGTCGCCCGATCGGGTGACGGACAGGCTGGCTGAAATACTGAAACTGGAAGGTGTTGAATACCAGCAGGATGCTCTGGAGTTGCTTGCAAAGGCAGCACAGGGCAGCATGCGTGACGCCTTGAGCCTTCTTGACCAGGCTGTGGCCTATGGAGGGACGGGCATGGTGGAGGCTGCCCATGTCCGGAAAATGCTTGGGGTGACCGGCCAGGAGTTG
>JAJZEL010000026.1 GCA_021828575.1 Pseudomonadota bacterium | reverse complement strand
GCGCTACCAGTGAAGTCCGGGAAATGTTCGGGGCTCTGGGCCAGGGGGTTCAGCCCCAGCCTGCCCCTCCACAGCTCATTGCCGATCTCAAGGCCACTCTCGAAGGAAAGGATGAGGAAGACCCTGCGGCCGTGAAAACGCCCGTGACGGCCACGGCCAGCCCAATACCCCAAGGGGTTGGGGCCGGCAAAGGACCTGATTGGGATCAGCTCTATCAGGCTGTGGTACCGGGTTCCGCCCCTCCCCCAGCCGCTGCTGCTACTGCCCCCCCCGCATCACAGGCTGTAGCTGCTGATTCATCCGGCAATTCGGTTTTTGGACGTCGGTCCACGGACGTCCCGGGTAATTCCGCGGCTCCCGGAGGCCGGCGAGAAGCCGAGGCCACCAAGGAAAACACCATTCGGGTGGACACGGAACGCCTCGATCAGGTGCTCAACCTTTCCGGTGAAATCGGGCTGACAAAGAACCGTCTGAGCCATCTGCGTTCAAAAATCCTGTTGGGTTCCACCGACCCCGATACACTCCGCGCCCTGGATGAATCAGTAAACCAGCTGGATACCCTGGTGGTCAATCTGCAGAATTCCGTCATGAAAACACGGATGCAGCCCATCGGCCGGCTGTTCAAGAAGTTCCCCCGCCTGGCTCGGGATCTGGCGCGTCAACTGGGCAAGGAAGTGGAACTGGTCCTGTCTGGCGAAGAAACCGAAATCGACAAGACCATGATCGAGGATCTCAACGACCCCTTGGTCCACCTGATCCGCAACGCGGTAGATCATGGCGTCGAAGATCCGGAGCAGCGCCGCGCCAACTCCAAGCCTGAGAAAAGTGTCATCCAGTTGAGCGCCACCCAGATGGGAGACCACATTGTCATCAGCATTTCTGACGATGGCCGGGGCATGAATCCGGATACCATTCGCAGCAAGGCCATCGAGAAAGGGTTGATCAGTGCCGACGTAGCCAACAGCCTAGACGAGACACAGTGCCTGGAACTGATTTTCCTGCCCGGATTTTCCACCAAAGATCAGATTTCCAGTGTTTCGGGCCGTGGTGTGGGCATGGATGTAGTCAAAACCAACATCCAGAAACTGAATGGCAATATCCATATTCAGTCCGAAGTGGGGAAAGGATCTGTTCTCACCATTTCGCTGCCGCTCACGCTGGCCATTCTTCCCGTGCTTTTGGTGCGATTGGGCGACCAGTCCTTTGCCGTACCGCTGTCCATGGTCCGGGAAATCATTTCCATCCGCGAGGAAAATCTCCAGCATGTGGGCGGGAAGGCCAATCTGGTAGTGCGCGGCGAAGTCCTCCCGGTGGTTTCCCTTGCTCGAATGATCGGGTGGCCTGAGGACCATGAGGCCGACGTGGGCGTCCTGATGCAGGTGGAAAGCCGCAGTTTCGTTTTGACCGTGAACGGCTTCGACGGCCACGATGACGTGGTGATCAAATCCCTGGACACCTTCAGACCCAAAGGCGTGGCCGGGGTAACCATGTCCAGCGACGGAGAAATCGTCCTTATCCTGGACATCAAGGAGTTGCTGGGATTAACCGCCAGTCTGGCCACGGCCGCCTGAAGTTTTTTCAATCCGTTTCTTCAACGCCTCGCAGGGATCCTTCCGAGGTTCCGGATCGACCCAGTAATCCTCATCAAAAAAACGGGCATCGTCCTTCCCTGCTCGATCCTTTTCCAGTATTCCCACACTGATCACCCGAGCGTCCGGATCCATTTGCCGAAGCCAGGCAGGCACACCAAGATCCTTGCGAGTGTGCCCGTTTCCCGCCAGAAGCACCACGGGCAATCCAGTCTTTTTGTGCAGACGGACCAGGGCCTCAGCCATGGCACGATCCCGTGCCCTCTGGGCAGAAGCCAGCATGGGCAACTGGGCATCTGGCATGAGATTACAATGCCCCTCCCGCACTTCCTTCAGTTGGGCCTCACGCTGACCCATCCCCCATGACTCAGGATAGGGCGTCAGGGGGCTTTTGCCTCGCATCAGATCACCCATCCGCGCGCGGGACAGATTGGCCGCCACCACCGGCCACTTCTGATCCATGGCCAGTTGCAATGCGGGTTCGTAGAGAGGCCATTGCCAACCCTGGAAATTGAAATGGGCATTTTCTGCTACCTGATGTGGCAATAATCCTTCCTGAATGCCCTGATCGATGGCCGTCTGATTTTCCAGATCAAACTGTTCAAAGGCCAGTGCTTTTTTCTGCTGCAGGATAGCCATCTGGCGCAACCATGACAATCTCAATTGGTGCCCAGCCTTGTTATCATGAACCTCGCCCAAAAGAAGGTAGTCAGCTTTCAGCCAAGCCGCCGGCAATGCTCCCACCGAACAGTCAAAACCATAAGGTGCCGTGTCAAGCTGAAGTTCGCACGTCCTGCGCAG
Organism: Pseudomonadota bacterium; assembly: GCA_021828575.1. Lineage (GTDB taxonomy): Bacteria > Pseudomonadota > Gammaproteobacteria > Burkholderiales > Ferrovaceae > JAJZEL01. Next base: position 2,501 of record JAJZEL010000026.1, on the reverse strand, counting down.
GTTGCCCTGCACATCCTTCTCGTAGAGCGTCCAATGTCCGGAATGCTCTTCAAGCACCGTATAGCCAAATTGTTGCGTGCTTTGAGACTCCAGGAGATTGACTCCTTCCACGGGTTGAAAACCGGAAGGGGTTCTTTGCGGGAAAGGCTCTTCCAGCAACGCGCCCCCAAAACCAGTGATCAGGTTCACCGGGACAGGCGCCGGGAAACGGCTCAACTCAAAGGTGTGCACATGCCCATCCAGCGTTAGCTGGATGCCCGGCGGGAACAACCCGGCATAATGTTCCGTTTCCAGGGCAGCAGCCAGCACCGGGTTCCCTTTTTCGTACCCCAGAACCGGCAAATAACCATACCCGAGAACCGGATGATGCATCACCAGCCAATTGGCAGGCTTTCGGCTGGCCAACCGGGCCACTTCCTGAAACTGACGAGCATATTCCCCAACCTGGACATCCCCCTTTTCAGGGGGCTTTTCCGATACGGCTGCTGAGTCAAAAACAATGAGCTGCCGGTCCGGGCCTAACGAAACTGTATAAGGCTCTGTCATATCCTTATCACGGGCAGTTTCAGGTGTGCAGTTCCGCTGCGTATCGAACGGATAGGGGTCAAGGAGCCTGAACCAACCCTGTCCAGCCCGCTTGCAGGATTCATGATTGCCTCGCACAAACACCCATGGAGCCGCATCGAGAAGCGGTTGCACAGGAGAAAAGAAGTCGGCCTGCCAGGCTTCCCAACCGTAACCACTCGGACTGGGCATGCATGCGGGCCGGATGCATGGACTTTCGCGGTAATGGTAATCACCCACGTGAATCACCAGATCGGGTTTTTCCCTGGCTGCATTGATGGCCAGTCGGGCCAATGGCCATTTTTCAGAATCATTGCAGGCCTGGTACAAAAAGGGTGCCTTCAGGCGACATCCTGTATCGCCCAGCAATACGATGCGGTGAATTTCAGAATGCAGGGCGGGCAAAACCTGATTGCCCCATTTCACTTCCTTGGCACGAGCAGGCAGCTGAAGCTCACAAACCCTGAGGGGAAAAGCATTCCCAGACGAAGGACCCACACGCAGGGACATGGGAGTGGAGTGGCCATCCACTGTCAGGACAGGGCATTGTGCTTCCGTGGTCACCACCCGGGCTTGGGGGCCATTGGGCCCAAGCTGGACAAATGCGTAATCCGTCGCCCCCGCCCCCACGCTGGCCACGACAAGTACCAGAAAAAAGACACCTTTCCACCAAACTTTCATCTCAACACTCCTGACCTGCAACGCTTCGGGGTACCCAGCCTACAATCATTCTGAAATCCCGCTCAAATCCGGCATAATACCTTCATGCCTTTCATTTCCCATAACCCGGTCAATGGTAGCCAACTGGCCGAATTTCCAACCCTGGGCAGGGATGCCCTACTGAATGCCCTGGACCGCGCCCACGAAGCGCAAATCGCCTGGCGCCAAAAACCCCTGAAAGATCGTGGCATCGTGCTGCTCCACTTGGCTGACCTGCTGGAACAGCGCAAGGAAATCCTGGCGCGCACCATGACCCTCGAAATGGGCAAGATACTGCGTGAGTCAGTGGCGGAAATCGAAAAATGCGCCGATCTTTGCCGATATTGTGCGGAGGAAGGCCCGGACATCCTGGCCACACAACCCCTTCCACTCCCTGGCAACCATCGCAGTCACCTGTCCTTTTTTCCGCTGGGACTGGTACTGGGCATCATGCCCTGGAATTTTCCCTTCTGGCAGGTTTTTCGCTTTGGCATGCCCGCCCTGATGGCAGGGAACGGTATCGTTTTCAAACCGGCACCCAACGTGCCCCAATGCGCGCTTCACATTTCGCAGCTCTGTGCCGAAGCAGGCTTTCCTGAAGCCCTGGTCCAGCACCTATTCATCGAAGATGCCCAGGTGGCTGAAGCCATCGCCCATTCGGCAGTGCAAGCCGTGACTGTCACGGGATCGGAACGTGCAGGCCGTGCCGTCGCTTCCCTGGCGGGCGCCCACCTGAAAAAATGCCTCCTGGAACTCGGAGGGTCGGACCCTTTCATCGTACTGGCCGATGCTGACCTGCAATGGGCCGTGCGCCAGGGCATATCATCCCGTTACCTGAACTCGGGACAAGCCTGCATTGCTGCAAAGCGGTTCATCCTGGTGCCGGAAATAGCCGATGAGTTCATCCAGACATTTCTGGCACAGGTATCCGCCCTCGTCACGGGAGACCCTCTGACCCCGGAAACCACCCAGGGGCCCATGGCACGCCAGGACCTGCGCGATCGTCTGGACATGCTGGTCAAGGTGGCTGTCGCCCATGGAACCCGTTGTCTGACCGGGGGACATCCCCGACCCGGCCCGGGCTGGTTTTACGAGCCCACAGTCCTTGACGGTTTCTCGCCTGCCTCACCTGTGTGGAATGAGGAAATGTTCGGGCCCGTGGCCCTCATGGTCAGGGCGTGCAACGAACAGGAAGCCCTGGACCTGGCAAATCATACCCCCTACGGACTGGGCTCATC
>JAJZEL010000242.1 GCA_021828575.1 Pseudomonadota bacterium | reverse complement strand
GAACATTTGCCAGTGGCCATGATGACGATACTGGAAGCCCGGTTCATGCAAACCACCATTGCCTGCTGTGTGGTGTCATGGTGGCAGATTTACCGCTCAACCTGTCTGTGGCGGTACCGCTGGACAAGGCCCGTCCTGTCATCGTTGCGACATCTCGAAAAACATTTCTTACCAGAATTGCCGTTCTTCTTCCCTCTGCCAGGGCACCCCCTGTCCAACTCTCCTGAAACAACTGGTGTATGCGATTGAACATCGCTTGCTGACATGACCAGCCGCCATTCCCATCCCGATGAACCGAGCAGATGGGAGAGGGTGCACGCAAGGAGAGCATTATCATGCAATCATTTTCAATTCATCGTTGGCTTGGCCTGACATTGGCCTTGGTTGGAACCAGCCTGAGCTCGTCGGCGTGGGCTTGTGCCTGTGGATGTGGCATTTTTGACGTGGGGCTCCCAGGACTTCCTGTGAGTGGCATGAACGATCAAGTGGGTCTCCAGTACTCTTTCATGAATCAGAACTGGAATCACAGTGGGGCCAGTGGGCAAGCCGGGGTTTTGAACCCTGACAGACAGATTGGCACCAACTATTACACCCTATATGGGCAGCACATGTTCAACGAAAACTGGGGAGTGGAAGCCATGTTGCCCTACTGGTTTCGCAGTTTCACCACTGATACCAGTGGGATCCCCGGTCAGATCAACCCTGCACCAACGCCACAATCTGCTTCTGTCAGCAGTCTTTCCGATCTGCGGATCATGGGAATGTATACCGGGTTTTCTCGTGACAAGTCCAGCGGTTTGACGTTTGGCCTGAAACTGCCCACGGGACCCGTCAATGTCAATCCGCTTCTGGATCAGGACACAGAGCCGGGTACAGGAACCACGGATACGCTGCTAGGCTATTACAGTATGGGAAACCTCAACGCCAATTGGGGTTGGTTCAGCCAGGGTACGTGGCGCCATGCCCTGAACCGTTATGAAGGGTACAGACCTGGCGATAGCCTCAACTTTGTCAATGGCGTGACTTACAATGGAATTGCGTCCACGACGAACGTCATTCCCATGTTGCAGGTCAATACCATGTGGCGTGCACCAGACCAGGGAGGAGGGGATGCAGTCACTGGAAATGCCAACAGCGGTTACACTGACGTATATTTGGCGCCCGGAGCACTGATCAACCTGGCGACCCATTGGCAAGCTAATACATCGCTTTATTTGCCTGTTTATCGGTACGTCAACGGTGATCAGTTGGTGCCTCACTGGATGGTCAATGCAGGCATTACTTACATGTTCTGAACAGTGTCCACGAGAGTCAGGAGGGTAAAAAGGATGGTCAAAGGCTGGATTGTGGGGCTGTTATTGCTGTCGTGGGCTGTCCAGGCTCACGCCATTGATGTGGGCGATCCTGTGCCACCTTATGAAGTTCATCTGACGAATGGTGAAGATGTGACAGCCAGTTCCCAGCAACATCATGTCACCATATTGCATTTCTGGGCTTCCTGGTGCGTGCCCTGTCGTGAAGAAATGCCTCGCATGGAAGACTTGTACCAGCGCTACCACGACAAAGGTCTGGACATTGTGGCCATCGACATGGACAGCGCACAAGACATTGCACAGGCCAGAGAGATGATGACCCATTTTCATTTCCCGTGGGCAGTGGCCAGCCAGGCCCATGTGGAAGGATTTGGACGCATCTGGCGTCTTCCACTGTCCATATTGATCGATCGTCAAGGCATCGTGAGGCAGAATGCCTGGGCTGCGGATGATGATCATGGGTTGAGCGAGGCCGAGCTTGAAGCTCAAGTGTCGCCATTGATCCGTTCAGCCTCACCCCTTATGATGCCGGAACAGGTTACAAAAACGACTCTCCCGTCAGTGTCTGATGTCCAGGCCCGTGCAACTGCACCTGGACAAAAAGTGGGTGTCATTTATCTGACCATTCACAATGACAGTGATGTGAATGACGCACTCGAAGGTGCTGATAGCCCAATGGCTGGTCACATTCTTTTGCATCAGACACAGGCCACACCGGACGGCATGACCCATATGCAGCATGAATACCATCTGGTGGTTCCTGCTCATGGCCAAATGGTCCTTGGGCCAGGAGGACACCATTTGATGCTTGAAGATCTGAAACAACCCCTTATGGCTGGCCAGACTATTCCACTTGATCTGTACTTTCAGCACGCAGGAAAGCTTCATGTGGAAGTGCCCATCGAGCCACTGGTCCCGTACTAACGGGTTTGACCGCGTCATTATTGAACTCAGATGAACAGGGAGAAAACCAAATGAAACGTCGTGTAATGAAATTGCTGGCATCATGTGCCATGTTTCTCTGCATTCATTCATGGGCAGCCGAATCAACCAGCAGCATCATGATTTCTGGGGCCTACGCAAGGGAAACGGTTCCTGGGCAAGAGGTGGGAGCGGTCTACATGACCATTGAAAACAAGGGGGATCAACCGGAACGGCTTGTGCGTGCGAGTTCTCCGATTGCGGATGACGTCATGCTGCATAGCACCCGGATGGCGCAAGGAATGTCCAGCATGCAACACATGCCCACCATTGAAATACCCGCACATGGCAAAGTGGAACTGAAACCCGGGAGTTATCACCTGATGCTGGACAATCTTCACCAACCGCTCAAGGCAGGCGATTCCATTGCAGTCAACTTGGATTTCCGCCACGCTGGAACCATGCACCTCCAGGTGCCTGTCAAAGCCCTCATGACCATGGACGAAAACACAGGGCATGACGGCATGAACATGATGATGCATTAGTCCAGAGTGACGTTGACCCAACCCCGCACACTGTTGATGAACCAGATGGCGGAAGCCTCTCTCAGGTCGCTGACCCGCCATGGTCGCTCCCGTATTTCTCCCCGGTCAAGCAGATACTGGCGGTAGGTTCCAGGCAGCAGGCCTGATTGCACGGGTGGGGTGAAACGACCCTCTGGCGTTTCCACCACCAGGTTTCCTCGGGTGAACTCGGTCAGTTCTCCATCCGTATTCCATAGCAGAACATCAAATGCATCGCCAGGCAATTCACTGGCGGCGCGCTCATACCAGTCTCGCGAAGTGGTCTTGTGAGTGAGCAGAGGAAGGTCACGGGGAATGCCGAAGGAAGCCATGCTCACCCTGACCAAGTGAGCTGGAGCAGGCTCAAGAGGATAGCCTTCCATATGCGTTGCTCCCCCATGGCCATATCGTAGGCGGACACGATAGCAACCTTGCCGGAACTGGTCGGCATATTCTTTCAGCAATGCCTGCATCTCCTGGATTTTCGGTACTGGAAATCCCAACTGGTGGGACGAATGCAGGAGTCTTTTCAGGTGATAATCTTCCAGCCAGAATTCACCATTATCCAGTTTCATGGTTTCAAGAAGATCAAATTCTTTCGTATCGTGTTGAAGAAAACGAGCTTTGGTCTGAATTTCCAAGTATTCCTCGGTGCTTCTGGAATCCCAGGTGATGCCACCCCCGAGGCCGCATTCCAGACTTCCAGAACCCGGTTCGTACCGCAAGGTTCGGATGCCCACATTGAATATGGCATCCCCACCAGGTTTCACCCATCCCAGCGCTCCACAATAAGCTCCTCTCGGGCTGGTCTCCAGTTTTCTAATCCATTCCATGGCCTTCAGTTTTGGCGCTCCTGTAATGGACCCTGATGGAAACAGAGCCTGAAAAACCTGTGGCAAGGACACTCCGTCCTTCAATTGTCCCGTTATTTGAGAGGTCATTTGAAACAGAGTGGGGTAACTTTCCACTTGAAACAGATCCTGTACTTGGACACTGCCTGTTTGACAGATTTTAGACAGGTCATTGCGTAGCAGGTCCACAATCATCAGGTTTTCTGCGCGATTTTTTTCCGAATGCTGCAATGCGGCGCGAAGCTGGTGATCCGTCTTTTCATCATGACCCCGGGGGGATGTTCCCTTCATGGGACGGGTGGTGATTTTTTGACCATTTACCTGAAAAAACAATTCGGGAGACAGCGACAGAATATGCCAGGCGCCGCAGTCCATCCAGATGCTGTAATCCGCCTGCTGCGTCCTGAGAAGACGTTCATAGATCGTTAGGCTTGATCCCTCAAAGTGGGCATGAGTCCTGAGTGTGTGGTTGATCTGGTAGGCTTCACCACGGGATATGGCCTGTTTGATCGCGTCAATGTCCTGCTCATAGGCTTCCGGACCCTTGTCCAGTTGCCAGGCGACCAGTCCTGTCTTTTCATTTTCAGGTGCGGGAGGCTGTCCCAGTGAGATGGCAGGAGAGGCATACACGGCAAAACATGCCAGTGGAAAAGTGCCCTGGGAATGGGTTTGCGCCTGAGAATCAAACGCCCCGGCTGCCTCATACGACAGGAAGCCCAGCACATGATGACCTTGATGCGCCGCCTTGCTCACCTGCTCAAGCAATGGCATGACCTCACCAGGGCGATGGGCAACCCACACATCGGACGGCAACTCAAAAACCCTGCGCACCACCTGCCCGGGGCGCTCGGCAAAATCCAGTACCACACGCATGGCTGCATTTTACCCTTGCTCTGCTAGAATCGACCACTGACTTTTCAATTTCACCTCATTTCGCAATCAGGGTGCCTACATGAATGAATTGCAGGTCCGGAAAGTGGCCATACTGGGAGCGGGCGTCATGGGCGCACAAATCGCTGCCCACTTCACCAATCTGGGTTATCCGGTACTGCTATACGATCTGGCCAGCGACGATCAGGACCGCAATGTCCTTGCCAGGAAAAGCATATCCCGGCTGACCACCCTTCGTCCTCCACCTTTGGGTCTGGCATCTGATTCCTCATGGATTGAGGCGCTGAACTACGATGATGACCTAAGTCGCCTGGCGGAATGTGACCTCATCATAGAGGCCATTGCAGAACGCATGGAGCTCAAACGAGTTCTGTATGAAAAAGTCATACCCCATGTGAACCAGCGCGCCATTCTGGC
>JAJZEL010000160.1 GCA_021828575.1 Pseudomonadota bacterium | reverse complement strand
AAGACGTGCGCCGTCTTCTGAATGCGGGCGCCGACAAGGTGAGCATCAATACGGCGGCCCTGCAAAATCCCGAGTTGGTGCGGGAGTCTGCCCACCGCTTTGGTTCCCAGTGCATCGTGGTGGCCATGGATGCCAAGAGAGGTCACTCGGCTTCGGGTTGGACCATTTACTCCCACGGAGGACGCAAGGATACGGGCCGTGATGTGCTGGATTGGGCCAGAGAAGTGGTGCAACTGGGTGCAGGCGAAATTCTGCTGACCAGCATGGACAGAGATGGGACCCGTGAAGGTTTCGATCTGGCCCTGACCCGGGCCGTCAGTGATGCAGTGGAAGTGCCTGTCATTGCCAGCGGAGGGGTGGGCGAACTGCAGCATCTGGCCGACGGAATTCTGAAGGGGGGGGCCGATGCTGTGCTTGCGGCCAGTATTTTTCACTATGGCGAATATACGGTACGCCAGGCCAAGGATTTTCTGGCTGACCAGGGAGTGGAGGTCCGATTGTGAATGACTGGATCGACAATGTTCGCTGGGATGATCATGGACTGGTTCCAGCCATTGCCCAGGACTGTGGCACTCATGAAGTGCTGATGATGGCATGGATGAACCACGAGGCCCTGATGGAAACGGTGCAGTCCGGTCGCGCCGTGTACTGGTCCCGTTCCAGGGGGAAACTCTGGCGCAAGGGCGAAGAGTCCGGGCACTGGCAGAAAGTACGGGAGGTTCGTCTGGATTGTGATGGGGATGTGGTTCTGTTGCAGGTGGAGCAGAACGGGGGCATTGCCTGCCATACGGGTCGGGCCCGGTGTTTTTTCCGGCGACTGGAAGATGGTACCTGGGTGGACACCGATCCGGTACTGAAGGACCCCGGTCACATCTATTCTCGCTGAGGCGGACCATGAATACACCGAATACCCACATTCTGGAGCGACTGGCGGCATCCCTCGAACAACGCAAGGGGGCAGATCCGAAAAGCTCCTACGTGGCTTCCCTCTATGCCCGGGGGGTGGATGTCATGGCCCGCAAGGTGGGGGAGGAGGCCATCGAAACCCTCTTGGCGGCCAAGGACGGTGATAGACTGCATCTTGTTCAGGAGGCTGCGGATCTGTGGTTTCACGTTCTGGTGCTGCTAGCGCACTTTGGGCTGGACTATCGGGACATTCTGGCGGAACTGGAACGAAGGGAAGGGGTGTCCGGTATCGAGGAAAAATCAGCCCGTTCACGGGGGGAAGCATGACGGATTGCCTGTTTTGCCGCATTGCGCGCGGGGAGTTGCCCAGCCGCAAGGTTTATGAGGATGGCGACATCCTGGCTTTTCATGACATTCACCCGGCAGCACCCGTGCATTTCATGATCATTCCCAAAAAGCATGTGGACTCATTGATGCAGTGCACGACAGAAGATCAGGCAGTATTGGGTAAAATCCTCCTGCTGGCATCCGGTTTGGCCGTGGAGCAGGGGCTTCCCGACGGTTTTCGCACGGTCATCAATACGGGCAAGGGCGGTGGACAGGAAATTAACCACCTGCATGTTCATGTGCTGGGCGGTGGTTCACCACGTCCCATCAGCACGTTGATTAATCAGAAATAACGCCAGGCGCGTTACGGAGGAGCAAGATGGGCGACTTATTTTCCATTCAGCACCTGTTGCTGATTCTTTTGATTGTGGTACTGATTTTTGGCACAAAGAAACTGCGCAACATCGGGACGGATCTCGGTGGGGCAGTGAAGGGGTTCAAGGAAGGCATGGCCGGTGGGGCTGCCAGCACCGAGCCCGCTCCCGAGAAAAAAATTCTCGAGGAAAAAACCACGATCAGCCAGACAGCTGACGTGACGACCCAGGAAAAAACCCCTTCCTGACAGGAAGGCAGTTCATGCTGGATTTCAGCGCGTCCCAGATCGGATTGGTCGGAGTGGTGGCCCTGATCGCCATCGGCCCCGAGCGCATGCCCAAGGTGGCGCGGGCTGCAGGCATCCTTGTGGGCCGATTTCGTCGCTATGCCCGGTCCGTCAAGGAAGAACTCGACCGGGAAATGGAAAAGACGGAGTTGCTGGAATTGAAAAAACGGATGGACGAAGCAGCCAAGGAAGCCGAACGACAAATGGCGGCTTCCGGCAAATCCACCCAATCCTTCCTGCAGGCGCCCGTGATGGAAATCCGTGATGGGCAGGTAATCGTGACTCCGGCAGGTTCTCCTTCAGGTGACAGTCTCGGTTCTGCCGATGCCGGCACTGCAGAGGTCGCTGTGGTTTCGGCGGCACATCCCGTTCCTGCCACGCTGGGGGGGGACCCCTTCGCAGAGCATCCTGAACCGGCACACGGGGTCAAGCTGGTAGTGGAGCCTTCCTTCGGGGGTGATCCTTTCAGTGCTCGGCCTTCGGCACCCCTGCGCAGCAAGCCCGTGACGCCTCGTCAACCGGTAGCCCCCGCAAGCACCGGAGTGGAATCCACGTGACCGAAGAAACCTCGGCAGGCATGCAGGAATTCATCTCGCATCTGGTGGAGTTGCGCGGTCGCCTCATTGCGGCCGTGTCGGCTGTGTTTGTGGTCTTCCTGTGCCTTCTGCCCTTTGCCAACACGTTGTACACCTGGCTCGCCCTGCCCTTGCTGACCCAGTTGCCTGTCGGCGGGCACATGATTGCCACGGAAGTGACCACGCCTTTTTTTGTGCCGATGAAAGTGACGGCTCTGGTGGCCTTTCTGGGCACGTTGCCTTTCGTGCTTTACCAAGTATGGCGCTTTGTGGAGCCTGGACTGTATGAGCACGAAAAGCGCATGGCCATGCCTTTCATTGTCACCAGCACGTTCCTGTTTTACTGCGGCATGACGTTTGCCTATTTTGCGGTGTTTCCATTTGTGTTCGGGTTCATCACGCACACAGCCCCCAAGGGTGTGGAAGTGATGACTGATATCGAGAAATATCTGGGATTTGTCATCAACATGTTTTTGGCGTTCGGCGTGGCTTTTGAAACGCCCGTGGTGGTGGTGTTGCTGGTCAAGCTGGGCGTGCTGAAAGTGGAGCAGCTGCGTTCGGCCCGGCGTTATGTCATTGTGGGTGCATTCATTCTTGGTGCCATTTTCACGCCACCGGACGCCGTATCACAGACCCTGCTAGCGGTTCCCCTCTGGGTACTTTATGAAGTGGGCGTGCTGGTGGCCAGTCGAATGGAACAGAAGAAAGTCACGGAAGATCCCCTTCTCCCTCATCCAGATTCTTGATGACTCCTTTGGGACGGCGTCCCACCGTAATGGTCAGGTCCAGTAACCGGTTATTCCGGATCACTTCGAATTTTGCCTTCTGGTCAGGTTTGAGGGCGGCCACGTGATTGAGCATTTCCTGGGCATCGCGGACCTGGGAACCATCCACCTGGGTCAGGATGTCGCCTGGTTGAATGCCTGCTTTCCAGGCGGGACCATTCCTGAGAACGGCAGACACCAGGGCACCACGAGTGGTTTTGTCCAGTCGGAACGATTCGGCCAGTTCAGGCGTGATGTCCTGCATTTCCACGCCAATCCACCCACGGGTGACGCCGCCATTCCGGATGATTTGTTCCATGACGTTCTTGGCAATGCTGACCGGGATGCTGAACCCGATTCCCTGTGAACCCCCTGATTTTGAATAAATGGCGCTGTTGATGCCAATCAGATTGCCGGACGCGTCCACCAGTGCGCCCCCGGAATTCCCGGGGTTGATGGCGGCATCGGTCTGGATGAAATTTTCAAAAGTGTTGATGCCCAGCCGGCTGCGCCCCAGGGCGCTGACAATGCCCAGGGTGACGGTCTCTCCTACACCGAATGGGTTGCCTACGGCCAGTACCACATCACCCACGCGGACCTGGTCTGAAGAACCGAATGTGATGGCCGGCAGGCCGCTCAGGTTGATCTTGAGGACGGCCAGATCGGTTTCAGGGTCTGCACCCACCACGCTGGCCTGGGTGTTCCTGCCATCGGACAGGGCCACCTGGATTTCCTGAGCACCGTCGATGACATGGTCATTGGTAAGGATGTAGCCATTGGACATGACGATAACCCCCGAGCCCAGGCTGAGTTGCTGGTGAGTTTCCGGCGGAAGGTTATCACCAAAAAAACGCCTCAACTCGGGATTGTCCGGAAAAATCGGAGGGTGAGGGGTAGTGACTTCCTTGCTGGTAAAAATGTTGACCACGGATGGAGTCACCTTGCGTGCGGCGTCCCGGAATGACCAGGGGGGCGGGGTGCCGGGTGCCCGAACCACTTCCCGGATGGCGGTGGCGTCGTGGCCGGGCATCAGATCCTGCTTGAACAGGTTGCCCACGAACAGCAAACCCAGGCAAATGGTGACTGTTTGCGCGAATACAAGCCAAAGTTTTTGCATTGGATCAATGATTCCTCAACACGGGGGTTATAGAATGCACCGTGCAGCGCAGCATTTTTCTGTGAAAAGTGTAACGAGTATATGCGGAACATGATATCCGGGCCAGTCTGATAGAATCGGGAGGGCCTGTTGATGAGCATCATCCGCAGGGAGGGCAGGGATCATGACAGACAAATCTGAAAATATGGGCCGCCGACGGTTTCTGGTGGGAGCCACTTCGGTAGTGGGCGCGGCAGGGGTGGCCCTGCTGGCCACGCCTTATGTGTTCAGCATGTTGCCCAGTGCCCGGGCCAAGGCGGCGGGGGCCCCGGTGGAAGTGGACATTTCCGGAATGGAACCGGGCATGATGGTCACTCAGGAATGGCGCGGTCAGCCCATCTGGATCGTCAACCGGACCCCGGCCATGATGGCCCAATTGCCAAAGAATGCGCCACTGCTGGCCGACCCGGACTCCCGGGACTCGGAGCAGCCTGAGTCCTGCAAGAACGTTCCCAGATCCATGACCACCCATTCCAACTGGCTTGTGCTGGTGGGTATTTGCACTCATCTGGGTTGTTCTCCCGTAAGCAAAATGAAAATGGGTCCGGACAGCGGCATGGGCAACGACTGGCCCGGCGGATTTTTCTGC
>JAJZEL010000047.1 GCA_021828575.1 Pseudomonadota bacterium | reverse complement strand
ATGCCCGGCGGAAGCCCCACGGCTGCCGCGACCGGCGAAATCGTCGAGGTCACAGTGTTGGGCGCGCGACATTTCGGGCAGGCCAGGGCGGATTCATGGATCTCAGCGCCGCATCCGCGGTAAAACGTTTTTCTCCTTCAACGGAATGCTTGACGCGTTCGAAAAGCTCGTTGAGCGCCTTGACCAAAGGCAACACTTCCCGCGGCACATCTTCCAGGCGCACGGGCTTGAGATGTTCGGGTGAACGGCTGGACACTTCGCGACGCAGCAGGGTCAGTGGCCTCAGACTGGAAGTGACAGCCAGCCAAACCAGAAGCAGCAGCAGTGGAGTGGTGATCAGCAGGGCAGGCACCAGAGTCTGCACGGCAATGACCATGGAAAGATGGGAACGTGCATCCTCGGGCTCTGCAATCCGGATTGCCAGATCGTGCGGTGCATCACGACGCACCAGCACCCTGAGGGACTGCCCACTCAGAACAGCCTCGCCAAAACCTTCCTCCTGGTTTCCCAGAGGATTGGAAGGAGCATTGGCGGAACGCAACAGCAACTGCTGACCCTTCCAGACCTGAAACATGAAAGCCCGCTGATAACCTTCCATAACGGGCATTTCCGAAAACACTGGACTCTGGCCATGAATCACTTCCAGACGGGTTACATCCAGAATGGCCTCGGCCGCCGCTTCCATCCGGGAATCAAAAAGAGCCCCCGTCTCCTGGTACGCAGCATTTTTCGTGGCCAGCACGGAAACGCATACCGCCACTTCAGCCACCAGAGCCAGAGACAGTACCAGTCGCAGCCCGATGGAACCGCTCATGCCCGATCGATGACGTAGCCCACGCCACGCAGGGTGCGGATCAGGCTGGGTCCCAGTTTTCTGCGCAGATGGTGGATATGGACTTCCACCGAATTGCTTTCCACTTCTTCACCCCAACCATACAGACGCTCCTCCAGTCGCTCCCGGGACTGGACATGCCCCATGTGAAGCAACAGTTCGTGCAACAGGGTAAATTCCCGGGAGGACAGTTCCACCGACTGCCCGGCCTTGCGCACCTGCCTTGCAGCCGGATCCATTTCCAGATCACCGCATTGCAAAACCGGGCTGGCCTGGCCGCCACTCCGACGGGACAGCACGCGCAGTCGGGCCAGCAACTCGTCCAGGTCGAAAGGCTTGATGAGGTAGTCATCTGCTCCGGCATCGAGGCCGATCACCCGGTCAGCCACCGTATCACGGGCCGTCAGGATCAGGACGGGCACGGAGTAGCCCCGCTGGCGGAGCCATTTCAACACATCGAGTCCGGACACCTTGGGCAGGCCCAGATCAAGTATGACCAGACCGTAATGAGTAGACTCCAGTGACAGCTTGGCGGCCAGACCATCCCTGACCCAGTCCACTGCATAGCCTCCCTGTTTCAGTCCGGCCTGTACACCGTCTCCAAGGAGATTGTCATCTTCCACCAGTAGGGTTCGCATGCGCTCATCATACCTAGCTGGCAGGGCAAAAAAAATGGGTGCCCCCAAATGGGGACACCCGTGAACAGGAGATTTAGACAACTGACCATGAAAAGCAGTGCCTAGTGGTTCCCATTTAACCAGCCCAGCCTTAACTGAACCTTAACGCACCATCTGATTGATTTCCATGATGGGCAGGAGCACAGCCAGGACAATCAACGCCACCACCAGTCCCATGAGCAGGATCAGGGCAGGTTCCAGCAGGGCGGTGAGCAGCAGGATGCGACGTTCCAGCAGGCTGGCTTCGCCCTGGGCAACCCGTTCCAGCATTTCGGGAAGGCGGCCCGTGCTTTCTCCGGCATGAACCAGTTGCAGCAACACGGGAGGAAACCTGCCCGTAGCCCCCAGTGCCCGTGACAGGGTGGACCCTTCCCTCACCATCACGAGGGCTTCCTCCACATCCTGTTGCAACTGGCGGTTGCCCAGAGTATTGGCCGCCCCCTGAATGGCAGGCAATATGGGGACCCCGCCCCCCACCAGGATAGCCAAAGTGCCCGAAAAACGTTCCGTGTTGTAGCCCCGGATGAGTTTGCCCAGAAGGGGCAGGGTCAGCAGCCAGGCATCCCAGGCCAGCCGGGTTCCTGGACGGGCCAGCAGTTTTCTGGCCCCCCACGCGGAAAAAGCCAGCAACAGCAGCAGCGCCCAACCCCAGTGGCGAATGAATCCGGACAGGGCAATCATGATCCTGGTCAGCAGGGGCAACGCCTGATGGTTGTTGATGAAGACGGACACCACCTGGGGCACCACCGTGGTCATGAGAAAAATGACGATGCACAAGGCCACGGTGGACACGATGGCCGGGTAAGCCATGGCCATGATGACCTTCTGCCGAAGATGGTCACGGGCCTCTGAATAATCCGCCAGCCGTTCCAGCACCCAGCCCAGACGCCCGCTTTTTTCCCCGGCGGCCACCAGTGCCCGGTAAACGGGAGGAAAGTCGCCCGAATGCCGGTCCATGGCCATGGAAAGGGTGCTTCCCCCCAGCACATCCGAACGTAATTCCAGTAACCGTTCACGAACCAGCGACTGGTCGGATTCGCCAGCCACAGCAGCCAGCGCCTCATCCAGTGGAATGCCGGAGGCCAGCAGGCTGGCCAGTTGCCGGATGAACAGGACACGGTCACTTCCGGCGATGCGCCGACCCGAAAACCGGTGACCGGCTCCCCTGGCCGAACCTGCGGCGTGCAGCGACAAGGGCACCAGCCCCCTGGACCTCAGGACAGCTCTGGCCTGTCTGGGCGAATCGGCCTCCACCACGCCGTTTTCCTTCTGCCCGCCCGAGTCCATGGCCTCAAAACGGAATACGGCCATGGTCAGGTGTCTCCCGTGACCCGCAGCATTTCCTTGCGCGTGGTCAACCCGGACTCGACCCATCGTTCGCCATCCTGCGCGAGAGTCCTGAATCCCCAAGCCAAGGCCTCCTGGCGAATATCGGCTTCGGCTGCCCGTTCATGGATCAGGCTCCGCAGACTGCCGGAGATCTCCAGCAACTCGTACACGCCACTCCTGCCCTGATAACCGGTGCGATTGCAGGTGGTGCACGACAGCAAGGCAACAGCATCCTGATGGCAGGCCGGACAGAGGCGCCTGAACAACCGCTGCCCCAGCACCCCCAACAGCGAACTGGCCAGCAAAAAAGGTTCGATGCCCATGTCCACCAACCGCGTCACGGCACTGACGGCATCGTTGGTATGCAGGGTGGCCAGCACCAGATGGCCTGTCAGGCTGGCCTGAACGGCAATTCTTGCAGTTTCGGCATCTCGGATTTCCCCGATCATGATCACATCGGGATCCTGACGCAACAGGGCCCGCAACGCCTTGGCAAACGTCAGGTCGATGCGCGGGTTCACCTGTGTTTGACCAATGCCATCCAGATGATATTCGATGGGATCTTCCACGGTCATGATGTTGGTGGTGTGGTGATCGAGCCGCGACAGGGCCGCATACAGGGTCGTGGTCTTGCCACTCCCCGTGGGCCCGGTGACCAGCACGATGCCATGGGGCTGATGAATGAGTCGATCGAAGCGGGTCAGGGTATCCTCCGCCATGCCCAGCCGGGTGAGGTCGAGACGACCGGCTTCCTTGTCCAGCAAACGCAATACGGCCCGTTCGCCATGACCTGTGGGCAAGGTGGAGACCCGCACATCCACGGGACGACCCGCCACCCGTAGGGCAATGCGCCCGTCCTGTGGAAGGCGTTTTTCGGCAATGTCCAGTTGTGCCATGATCTTGATGCGGGAAATCAGCGCGGCATGCAGGGCCTTGCGAAGCGTCACCACATCCCTCAAGGTGCCATCCACACGAAACCGCACCAGTGAATTTCGTTCCGACACCTCCAGGTGGATGTCCGATGCTCCCTCGCGTGCTGCCTGGGTCAGCAGCGCATTGATCATCCGGATGATGGGCGCGTCGTCACTGGCCTCCAGCAGGTCTTCCACGGCAGGCAGATCCTGCATGAGACGAGACAGGTCCAGGTCTTCTTCCAGTTCATCCACCACCTGGGCTGCCGCCCCCTGACCGGAAGCATAGGTCCGGGACAGGGCCGCCTGCCATTCCTCCACCGGCAACGAAACCACGCGCAAGGGGCCCAGCATCCGGCCCGCTTCAGCCAGGGCTTCCGGACGGGTGGACTCACACACCCACACTTCGGTCACGTCCTCATGCCTGCTCGCCAGAATCACTCCGCCATTCCGGGAAAATGCAAAGGGCAGCCCCCGTTCGTGAAGGTTCATGGCGAGGGAGGAACGCTTCCCGGCAAGGGAGAAGCGGTGGGAGTGACGGGTGCCGTGGTTGGTGACACCAAGGGTGGACCCGACCCCCGGGCCGGGGGCATGGGCATGAGGCTATCGTTGTCCAGCACGCGCACGTTGAATTCATAGTGGTCACGAACCGATTTGACCTCGCCATAACGGTCGTTGGCCAGGGCATCGCTCTGTTCTGCATTCCGGATCACGAAGGGACGCAAAAAGATCATCAGGTTGGTTTTGACGTGTGATTTGGACTCGTATCGAAACAAGGCGCCCAGGTAAGGAATGTCACCCAGAAACGGCGTTTTTTCCATGGTGTCGGTATAGTTGTCCTCCAGCAACCCACCCAGGGCCACCACTTGTCCATCCTGGACCAGAACGGTGGATTCCACGGCCCGCTTGTTGTAACTGGGACCGTACACGTTGTTGAGCGTGGTGGGGTCAATGGCCGATGATTCCTGGTAAATCTGCAGGCGCACCAGACCGCCCTCGGAAATCTGTGGCCGGATGGTCAGGGTCAGGCCCACATCCTTCCGGTCCACCGTCGTGAAGGGATTCACCGTGCCATTGATGCCGGTCTGGGCATATTGCCCTGTCACAAAAGGCACGTTTTCGGCGATGATGATCTGGGCCATCTCATTGTCGAGGGTCAGCAGGTTGGGCGTGGACAGCACGTTGACGCCGGAAATGGTGCTGACAGCCCTGGCCAGCGCTGCCAGACCCATGACTCCATTGAAGTTGTGCAGGATGCCAACGTTGGTGCCGGCAGCGGGGGTCACAGGTGTCT
>JAJZEL010000175.1 GCA_021828575.1 Pseudomonadota bacterium | reverse complement strand
CTGCTATCCCGACCCATGATCGCAATGGTGGGCAGCCGTCAGGCATCCAGACAGGGTTGTCTCAATGCCTTCTCGCTGGCTCGGGCCCTGTCGCACCGGGGAATCACCGTAATCAGCGGGTTGGCCCGTGGCATTGATGCAGCCGCGCACAAGGGCGCACTGACAGGTCAGGGCAGTACTGTTGCCATCCTGGGAACCGGCATCGACAAGACCTACCCCGCCGCCCACGATCAGCTGGCCAGGGAAATTGCAGAAAAGGGTCTGCTGGTTTCCAGCTTTCCCCTTGGGGCTCCTCCGGAAAAATGGCATTTCCCCCGCCGGAACAGAATCATTGCTGCTTTGGCATTGGGATGCGTCGTGGTAGAAGCCGGCCTGACCAGCGGGTCCATCATCACGGCCCGGATCGCTGCCGATCTGGGACGGGAAGTGTTTGCCCTTCCCGGATCCATTCATTCCCCTCTGTCCAGGGGGTGTCACCAACTGCTTCGTGAAGGCGCCCAACTGGTGGAAACCGTATACGACATCCTGAACGAAATCCCCGATTTCAGGGCGCTGGCCCGCCAACCCAACCTTTTTCCGCCAGACGACTGCCCCGCTCCCCCGCTCGGCCGGGAGGAAGGCCGGGTGCTCGCGCTATTGACCCCGGGCCCATTGACCGTCGACCAGATCTCTCAAGGCACCGGCTTGACGTCCCGTCAGGTATCCCTCATGCTCATCACCCTCGAACTCTTGGGCCATGTGGCTCCTTTACCGGGTGGGCGGTTTGAACGCCTGGTGATAAACGGATACTCATAACAGTCCTTTCCCGTGTCAAAAAATCTGCTCATCGTTGAGTCGCCTTCCAAGGCCAAGACTCTGAAGAAATATCTGGGCCCGGATTTCCAAATCCTGGCATCCTACGGTCATGTGCGCGACTTGGTTCCCAAATCGGGCGCAGTGGATCCCTCCAACCATTTCGCCATGAAGTACCAGTTGGTGGAACGCAATGAAAAGCATGTGGAGGCCATCGCAAAGGCGGTCAGGGAGGCAGAACACATTTATCTCGCCACTGACCCGGACAGGGAAGGAGAGGCCATCGCCTGGCATCTTTCCGAACTGATCCGTGCTCGCCGAGGGTTAAAGGACAAACCCATCCAGCGGGTTACTTTCTACGAAATCACCCGTGATGCCGTACGGGACGCCGTGGCTTCCCCGCGTGAAATTTCCATGCCCTTGGTGAATGCTCAGCAGGCTCGTCGAGCCCTGGACTATCTGGTGGGCTTCAACCTGTCGCCGCTGCTCTGGAAAAAAATCCGCAGGGGACTGTCTGCCGGGCGGGTACAAAGTCCGGCACTGCGCCTCATCGTGGAGCGGGAACAGGAAATCGGTGCATTCAAAAGTGAGGAATACTGGTCCATTCACCTGGACAGCCAGAAGGACAAACACCCTTTTTCCGCCCGACTGGTTCAGTTTGACGGCAAGAAACTCCAGCAACTGAGCATTGATTCGGAAGCCCGACAAGCGACCATCCTTGATGCGCTCAAGGGTGGCCGGGCCCAGGTGACGCGGGTGGACAAGAAACACAAACAGCGTCACCCTGCGCCACCGTTCACCACATCCACGCTTCAGCAGGAGGCCGTCCGGAAGCTGGGGTTCACCACGGACCGAACCATGAAAGTGGCCCAACAGCTGTACGAGGGCATTGACATTGGGGGGGGCGCCACGGGGTTGATTTCCTATATGCGTACCGATTCCGTGAGTCTGTCCCAGGAAGCCCTGCAGCAAATCAGGCGCCACATCCAGACACACTATGATGCAGAGTACCTGCCGGCCTCCCCAGTCTTTTACGCCAACCGGTCCAAGAACGCCCAGGAAGCCCACGAGGCCATCCGACCCACGGCCATGGACCGAAGCCCGGCCCAGTTGCGTGGACACCTGAACGCCGACCAGATGGCCTTGTACGAAATGATCTGGAAGCGGACCCTGGCATGTCAAATGACTCAGGCAAGGTTTGACACCGTTTCGGTGGACGTGGCCGTGAACGGACCAGGAAACCTGTTCCGGGCCACCGGACAAACCCTGGTATTCCCGGGGTTCATTGCCGTTTACCGCGAAGACCGTGACGAATCGCCTGACAAGGAATCCTCTGGCGACTCCGATGACGAAACCCGTTTGCCGGCCCTGGAGGAGGGCGACGTCCTGCCTGTGAACCGCCTGTGGGGAGAGCAGCACTTCACCCAACCCCCTCCCCGATATACGGAGGCCAGTCTGGTCAAGGCCCTCGAAGAGTTTGGGATCGGTCGGCCGTCCACATACGCCAGCATCATCAGCACGCTGGTCAATCGTGAATACGTTCTGCTGGAAAAGAAGCGCTTCACGCCCACGGACGTGGGAGTCATCGTCAATCGTTTTCTCACGGAACATTTTTCGCGCTATGTGGATTACGACTTCACCGCACGCCTAGAAGACCAGCTCGATCTGATATCGGAAGGCAAGCTTGAATGGGTTCCCGTGCTCGATCAGTTTTGGCAGGGCTTCTCGAGTCAGATCGAGGAAAAATCCGCCGTTTCACGGGCTGAGGTCACCCAGGAAAAACTGGATGAAGCCTGCCCGAAATGCGGGCAGCCTCTCTCCATCCGGCTGGGTCGGCGCGGCCGCTTCGTAGGTTGCAGTGCATTTCCCGAATGCGATTTCACGCGCAATCTGGACGGCGGGTCAGGAACGGCAGAACCGGTCACGCTGGGAGAAGATCCCCAGACTCACCTTCCGGTGATGCTGCTTTCCGGCCCGTACGGCCCCTATGTGCAACTGGGCGAGGCCCCGGCAGAAGGCAAAAAGAAACCCAGACGCATGTCCGTTCCCAAAAACATGCTGCCGGAGCAAGTCACCCTGGACGTGGGTCTCAAACTACTTTCCTTGCCAAAGGACCTGGGAGATCATCCGGAAACCGGAAAAAAAGTGACCGTCAACATCGGCCGCTTTGGTCCCTACATACAGCACGATGGCGGGTTCCGCTCCATTCCGAAGAGCGATGACATTTTCACCATCACCCTGGAACAGGCCGCCCATATCCTGTCTCAACCCAAGTCGGCAGGGGGACGGGGTGCCCTTCGAACCCTGGGTCCTCACCCGGAAGACCAGCAACCCGTGGGGGTTTACAGCGGACGCTATGGTCCTTACGTCAAACATGGCAAGGTCAATGCCACGTTGCCGCCAGAACTCAGCCCGGACACCGTGACACTGGACGAAGCGTTGGAGCTTCTGAGGGCGCGGGCGGAAAAAGGCCCGGCCAAAAAATCAAAAAGCGCCAGCACTACAAAAAAGAAAACAACGAAAGCAAAGGCGGCTACAAAGAAAGCACCTCCACGGAAAAAGAAAGCTGCCTGACAGTCAGCCTGTCAGGCGCCTGATCCGACCTCTCCAGCGATCCAAGTGGTACCAGAGGTCTTTTCTCGGTTCGCCCAGAGTGTCTGCCGTCACGGGTTGACCCCGACGCAGGTAATGACGATCAAAAGTGGATTGCGTCATGCCCCACTTGTCCAGGAATTGCCTTCGGCCATCATTGCGCTTGACCTTGCCGGTGGAGCGGGACATGAAGTGGTAGACCTTCGAGTCCCCCACCCCAAGAAAAATGCGGCAGCCCGCCTGCCACATCTTCATGGAGAAATCATTGTCGCTGCTCATTCCCGGAGAAAACTCGGGGCTGTAACCACCTACCTTGTCCCACCAGGTGCGATGCACTACCGTGGGAGGCCAAGTGGCACCATACCAGTCTTCATGATGCAGAACGGGTAGCGCCGCCAGCAAAGCGTCTTCCCGGAAACTTTCCGGGTCACTTCCAAAATCCGCCACGATCACGCAACGGTTTCCGGATTCACGGGGCTCGATCATGGTCCCGGACAGCATGAACGCATCTGTGTTCAGCTGGCGGATGCGGTTCACAAGGGGGACATCCCAGCCAGGACAGCACACCATGTCGTCATTCAGGTATACCAGATAAGGTTGCGTAGCCAATCCCGCCATACGGTTCATGGCGTGACAGATGCCAATGTTTTCCGGCGAGTGGCTATGGATAAACCCTTCCTGGCGCACCCAGTCCAGGGTACCGTCCACCCCTTCGTTGACGTGCAGGACCAGCTCGAAGGGGTGGTGCGTGTTCTTCTGCAACCGGCTGACGCACAGTTTCAGGAACGACAGGTTGTTCCAAGTGGGGATGAGGATGGAGAGCATGTGCCCTCACACATCCAGATTGGTCACACCCAGGGCATTGGTCTCGATGAACTGTCGGCGTGGTTCCACTTCCTCGCCCATCAGGATGGTAAAGATTTCGTCGGACCGGATGGCATCTTCCACCTGAACACGCAGTAACCGGCGGGTTTCCGGGTTCATGGTGGTGTCCCACAACTGCTCGGGGTTCATCTCGCCCAGACCCTTGTAGCGCTGGATAGACATGTTCTTGCGAGCTTCGCCCATGAGCCAGGTCAGGGCTTCTTCGAAACTGCCCGTCATAGTCTGGCGTTCGCCACGATGAACCGTGGATTCGGGGCCCACCACCCCCCTGAGCAGATCGGCGGTTTTTCTGATCTGGCCGTAGTCCCCTGTCTGAATGAAATCCACATCCAGATAAGAAGCCCGCTCAACGCCATGAGTGATCCGTTCGCATTTCAGTCGATAGCCCCCACGACGTTCGTCGGCTTCCGCTGTGACCTGAAGGGAAGGGTCGGACACATAGGCTGTGAGCTTTCTGGCCACCTGGTCTGCGCTTTCTTGTTCTCCCAGACCTTCGATGGGAATAACGAGCAGCGCCTTCAGCACATCCCTGTCGATGGCGCGCGATAGCCTTTCAATGATGGCGTCTGCCAGAAGATACTCGCGGGCCATACCTTCTAGTGCCGCTCCAGATAGGACGGTTTCCCCCGATCGGATTTCCGCCGCATTCAGCGCTAGTATCAGCAGGAACTGGTTCAGCTCGAAGTCATCCTTGAGATACTGTTCGCTTTTTCCATGCTTGACCTTGTAGAGGGGTGGTTGCGCGATGTAGATGTTCCCGCGTTCCACCAGATCCGGCATC